>NZ_JALQDI010000016.1:0-133038 GCF_023631305.1 Caballeronia sp. INML3B | reverse complement strand
TGCTCGACAAGAAATGGATCTTCCGCTTCAAGGCGGAGAACGCGCGCCATGACGCGACCATGTTCACGCTCTACGTGACGATGGGCCTCGTCACCACGGCAATCTTCTGGGGCGTGGAATTCGGCTTCAATCACATCTTCGGAACGGCCGAAGCACGCTACATCGGCGCGTGCATCGGTCTCGCGATCGGCTACGTGATCAAGTACCGACTCGACAAGCGCTACGTGTTCCGCTCGTTCTCTTAGAGACTCGCGCGCTTGAACACGAACCGCGGCACGTTCCGAATGATGAGCATGATGCCCCACCAGAACCACGGCGTATAAAGCACGTCCTTCTTCCGCTCGACCGCGCGCACGATATCCTTCGCGACCTTCTCCGGCGTCGCGACGAGCGGTCCCGGCAGCGGCAAACCCGCGGTCATCGGCGTGGCAACGAAGCCGGGCTTGACATCGACCACATGCACGCCGACCTTGAAAAGCCGCGCCCGCAAGCCTTCGAGAAACGCCTGCAACGCGGCCTTCGCGCTGCCGTACAGATAATTCGACGGCCGCCCGCGATCGCCCGCCACCGATGAAATCACGGCCAGCGTTCCATGCCGCTGCGCTTCGAGCCGATTGGCGATCGGCGTGAGCAGCGCGATCAGCGAGAGCGCATTGGTATGAAACTCGCGCACCGCGACGGCCGGATCGCGCTGACAAGCGGCCTGATCCGGCAGCGTCCCCGACGCGACCAGCACAATATCGATCGAATCCATGTGCGCCGCGCAGTCGGCGAGCATCGCGGCGTGATCGTCGAGCCTGTCGATATCGAGCCGATGCGCCGCAACCGACGCGGCCCCGCGCGCGGTCAGATCGGCGGCGACCTGCTCCATGCGCTCCTGATTGCGAGCGACCAGAAAGAAGCGCGCACCTTTGACGGCCCATTCGCGCGCGCAGGCGATGGCAATGGCGGACGTGGCGCCCACGATGACGATGTTCTTCATAGGCCGGTCACTCGTTTCCAGAAGTGCGACAGCATGGCCGGATCGCGAAGCGACTCGAGTTGCTGCCATTGAGGATAGGCGGCGCGGAAATCGGCGCCCGACATGTGCGCGTCCTTGGCCGGATAGATGCGTCCGCCGGCTTCGCGCACGATCGTGTCGAGCGCGTCGAAAAGCTGCGCATTGCGCATCTCGTGCTGCGGGAAGTCGAGCGCGAGCGACGTCCCTTCCATCGGAAACGACAACAGTCCCGGCGATGCAATGTCCCCGCAGCGCTTGAGCACCGCGAGAAACGAGCCCGTGCCGCTCGATGAAATGCGATCGAGCATCGCGCGCACCGCATCGCGCGCGCTCGCCGCCGGCACGACGCACTGATATTGCTGAAACCCGGACGGCCCATACACACGGTTCCATTCGAGCAGGCTGTCGAGCGGATAGAAATAGCCGTCATAGCCCACGCGCGAAATCTCGAAGGGCTTGCGCTGCCTGCGGTAATACAGTTCGTTGAACGCGCGCAGCGTGAGGCCGTTGATGAGCGAGACGGGCGGCGTGAACGGCACGTGGCGCTTGTTGCGTTCGTCGACAGTTGGACGGCGCCATCGCCAACGATGTGCACGGCAAGAACCATCACGTGCGCGGCGCGTTCGGGCGGCAGGTGCGCGCGTTCGACAGAGTCGATTGCTGCGAGTGTCGACCGACTCGCGGCAGATGTAGGCTCGAACGTCAGCGGCGATCAGCACCGCGCAACGCCAGGCTGGCAAGCAGAAAGCGGATGATGCGTTCCGCATGCACGCCAGTCATTTCGATGCGAACGCTTTCCTGCGCCACAACCCGAACGTGCTGACGGCAAGGCCTTGTGCGCGACAGAAACGTCGGGTGCCAACGCCGCTCATCTGCGACTGCTCGTACGTGCGTCGTACCTTTCTCTGAAGGACAGTGGCTGAAGGGGCCCGTGCCGTGAACTCCGGTGCTTCCGCGTCTGCCGCGTCGCAAACGGGCGAATTGTCGCGGAGAACCGTCGGATCGTCCCGCGAAGACGATGCTCGCTCGTCTCAGGTCGGCAATGCGACACCGTTGCAATTTCGCAATCGCCAACATAAACTAAGCCTATCGGACTAAGTTCAATCGGAGTGCAAATGCGTACGTTCAACATGCACGAAGCAAAGACCAACCTCTCGAAGCTCATCGATGAGACGGTGAACGGCGGACAGCCGTTCGTTATCGCGAAAGCGGGCAAGCCGTTGGTCAAGGTTGTCAGGATAGACGCCGAAGCGGAGAAACCGCGCAGGCGTATTGGATTCATGAAGGGCCAGTTGAAGGTGCCCGCTGACTTCAATACGATGGGTGCGGAAGAGATTGCTGATATGTTCGAGGGCAAGACGAAGTGAGGTTTCTTCTCGATACGCATCTGCTCATCTGGGCGGCGGGCGATGATCCAGCGCTGTCCGAGCAAGCGCGCAGCCTGATCGAAGATCCGACCAACACGCTTTACTTCAGTGTTCAGAGTATTTGGGAGATCGTCATCAAGAGCTCGCTCCGACGTCCCGATTTCCAACTCGATGCCCGCATTTTTCGAACGAGCCTTCTTGACGCCGGATACAACGAGCTCTCGATAGAGGCTCATCACGCCCTCGAGATACTGCAGCTTCCGCCAATTCACAGAGATCCGTTTGACCGGATGCTAATCGCTCAGGCGATCTCGGAAGGAATCGTGCTGCTTACGCACGATGACATCGTGCGGCAGTACGATTCTGCTCCGGTGCGGTACGTCTAATCTATTCGACCAACGCAAGCAGGATCGTCAAGGCCATCACCCGATCGGGTTTTAGCCGGCGTTGACAGGAATGTCCCCGCAACGCTTGAGCACCGCTAGAAGCGCACCAATCGGCATCGGCGCGAACTCGGCCCACACGATGAAACCGGTGAGCATGAGACCGCCGATCGTTAAAATGAAGCGCAAGGTTGCGAATCGCTTTGCGCTGTGTTTGTACAGGCATTGAAAGGCGAATGTCTAAAGGCGTATCGAAATCGCGAGCTTTCCGTCAAACCTCGCGCGCCGAAGGGCCTAGTATCCTAATTACCTATCCGCGTCACCGACGCATCGACCTGAGTGCATCGCACTTCATTTGTACCAAGCCTCGCGCTCGATGAGCGCAATCTCACTGAACGGCAGCGACGCTGCCCATTGAACTGGCCGTGTCATGTCGGAAACTGAGTTCAACAGGAACCGCATGAACGCTAGCTTTTCTAGCAAAACGCAAAACCTCATCGACTGAGAACAACCTCGCACGGACAGTGCGAACGTCTACCTTCCTTTCGTCTCCGGCAATCACGCCAAGCCTGACTCACGCGGTCCCACATCGAGGCGACCGTGATGAACAAGCTCTCGAGACGGGAAATCACTTGCACCATGAGTGCGGATTTCTTGATCTCTTTCTGTCGGCCCGCGCAGCCGAAAACAAAATGCGCAACAAGAATTGCTTGGCTCGACAGGCTTTTGCCTGCGGTCAAGTAGCCGGACTTCGGATTCGTCCGGAGTAGGGATCATCGGGTCGCAGTGCTTCCCTGCACCGGGTGAATCGAAAATCTGATCTCTAAGATCCCGGAAAGCAAAGCGTGCAGTATTCCAACCACCCCGGGACGTTCTTTTGATAGGTGAGAACGTCGCCTTTCGGATCACAGCCGTGAAAATCCAACTCAACTTCTCGACGCTGTTGGACAACGCCGGGCTGCCACAGCGGCTCACGAAAGAACTCACCGAACTCTTTCAACACCACCTAACCAAAGCACACAGCAAGACCCGCGTGACCTCGAACGCAATCTCCATCAAAACACAGACATACCGCGTGCGACATCTCATCGCCGGCTTTCGCGAACTAAGAAAGGGCGGCTTCGCGCTTCAGTCGCCGTGGAACCTCTCGGAAAAACACATCGCCTATCTCGTTAAGCTTTGGGTCACCGAGAAGGAGCAGGCGCCGGGCACCGTCGAAAACAAGCTCACCTACTGGCGCACACTCGCCGCGTGGATGAAAAAGCACCAACTTGTAGGAACCGTTGATGACTACATCAAGCGGCCCGACGGATACCGCCGGTACTATGTGGCGCAGGAAGACAAATCGTGGGAAGCGGCCGACGTCGACGTCAATAACACGATCTCTCGACTCTGCGAGTGCGATCGCTGGGTCGCAATCCAGGTGGAACTGCAGGCCACCTTTGGGCTGCGCGCACAGGAAAGCATGCTCTTGCGTCCCCTGCAGTGTTTGCGCGTTTCAGGCCACCTGCATGTCATCGACGGTACCAAGGGAGGACGGCCCAGGCTCGTGCCTATTGATGCCGAGTGGCAATATGAAGTTTTGATCCGCGCGGCGAGGCTTGCCAACCCACGCACGGGGTCGATGATTCCAGAGCCGTGGTCGTTAAAGAAGTGGTATCGCCATTTCTACCATGTCCTGCAAAAGGAGGGCATCAGCCGCGCCGGCTTGGGCGTCACGGTGCATGGACTACGCCATGCGTACCTCCAGAGAATGTACGAGCAAATCACCGGCGTACCGGCACCCATCAAGCGGGCCGACCACCGGCCCGATCCAGAGCTTCATCAGCGGGCCATGCAACAGTTAGTGGAAGCCGCTGGACATAGTCTCGCAGCAAAGGCAACGGCATACATCTCGACGTTTGCCACGGCTGAGCGCCTATCGCGACCCGTGATCACGCCCGAACAGGTGATCGCCGCCCTTAAGGGCGCGAATGGCGTCAAATCGGAAGCCGCGAAGAGTTTGAACATTTCGAGGCAAGCGCTTTATCGCCTTCTCGCAAAGTGCGGAGGTATTCAACCCGTTGCAACGGTAGGCTCCGCCGTCGTGCACGCTGCCCCTGCGCAAGCGTGCCTCGGTGATTACACGCCTAGCGAACATCGCGGTGGGTCCCTCGACGATCCGGCGCGTGGTCAGTTGTCGTTGCTCGGCGATCTACCGGGCTGACGTCCATCTCGCAACCGATGGCCTCTATCTAGCCAAATGCCATCGCCGCGTGCGCTTGACTCCCAGCGGCGGACATCACGCTCTAGGCAAGTGTCGGAGCACGTCCGAAGGATCCTGATCTAAGCGATTTCGGGCGATGATCGCAAAGGCCGTTCCGTCCGTCGCCTCTCCGTCGAGGCGCGGATAAGCCCGCCCGGAGACGCGTCTAGACGTCTAAAGTTTCGTTTTCGCCGCTAAACGTCAACGCAGAAAGCCGGAGTTATCATGATGAAACGCGTTTGCCACAAAGACGCTGTTTTTGGCGTCTTTAGGCGCGCAACGATTTGGGAATGTGAGCTTTTCTAGCGGCGACAGAGGCGTCGAGTGTGACAATTGCAGAAAGACCCGGATTGTCACACCTGTTTTTTCTTGCTTTTCGCTTTTAAAACAGAACGTTAGCCCGGAGCGATTCCGACCGGGTGAATTATCAGTGATACGGCGCGCCGATCGTTCGCGCAAAGGAACTTATGAGATGGGCGAATCCATAATACGGAAAGCGTGCCGAATAAGGGGGGTAATTATTCGGCACGTCGTTAGCTCGTTGCGGAGCGCCTTCTTACCCCATTTGGGTGTGCGCTTCGATGCGAGCAGCGGGGATCCCGGACACAGGTTTTCTGGCGTCGTCAGCCACGCCTCGAAGCAACTAGCTTCTCTCAAGCTGACGAACGCTTTCGTGTAGATCCAATCGACACTGCCTACCTCGCCAAACGATGCGACGAGCAAGCGCAGCAAGTGTCGGAAGTTGCCGAACGTCGAGGGCACGGGAGGAGCTTGAAGACCAATTGCGCGCCTATGTGGGAAGCTCCTTCGAGTCGGACCTTCGAAAAAGGCGTGCTGGTCCGAGAGCCCCCTACGGCGTTAAGGCGTCGACACCAATTGGGCACGCGTCGGCGGTAGTTGCCGCGATAGTGGGCGGCATGATGCACCGGGTGCCCCGCGACATTAGCGGAAAGCGGCAGCCGTCGTGGACCGCTTCAAAAGCTCCACGCCTAGAAGCGCATTAGCAAAGCCGCGGCAATCGCTGAAGGTCAGAACGCTTTGCCGATAGTCGGTGCGCTTTCGTGCGGGCCACGGTCAGGCAACGCTATCCGGATAGCGTTGAGCAGGCGCGCGGACTCTCGTAACGCTTTGATTTGTGGCCGAAAACCTTCGCAGCGAACGTGTGCCCAGTTATCCCCCCCCCGTTAATGGGCACACGCCCGCTGGAGCCCGGACATAGCCGACATGAAATGCGGCGCCTGGGAAAACGGGAAAGGTATCGTGTTTTAGTATTGGGCTCTTTTGCAGTAAATTTATTAGTTTAGCTCCTCGCGTCAACGCAGTGGGACGCTCTCCGGAGAGCGTCCGTCATAGTCTACGGCTTCGGCTAGCGCCGCTGCTCATCGAGGTAATGTGCTTCGCGCTGCCGCATGCGCCAATCGAACGTAAGGAGTTTCCGTGCGGCCGGTATTAGATCCTCTGCAACGGCAGTCTCCGCCCTCGCGCACGTTGTACCCGCGCAAGCGTGCCTCGGTGGTTACCCACCTTGCGAACGTCGCGGCGTGTTCTTCGACGATCAGGCGACGATCAGGCGCCCGGTCAGTTGTCGTCGCTCGGCGATCTACCGGGCTAACCTCGATTTCGCAAATCGATGGCCTCTGTTAAGAAAGGTGCCACCGCGGCGTGCGCTTTACGCCCACCGGCGGCCATCTCGCTCTAGGCAGTGTCGGAGGAGGTCCGAACGATCCCGATCTAAGCGATTTCGGGCGATGAGCGCAAAGGCCGTTCGGCCCGTCCGCTCTCCGTCGAAGCGCGGATAAACCCGCCCCGAGACGTGTCTAAGCGTCTAAAGTTTCGCTCTCGCTGCTAGACGTCAACGCAGAAAACCGGAGCTATCATGATGAAGCGCATTTCCGGAAAGGCGCACTGTCTTGCGTATCTTTTTGCCGCGCGGGGAATGTCAATGTGTGCTCGTCCTGCTGCGACGGCACCCCGAGTGTGACAATCGAGCAAAAGGTCACCATTTGTCACAGCCGCGTTTTTCGTTTTTTCTATTTATAATCAGGGGCTTAAAAAAACTCCGTCCGGCCAAAGTGAATTATCACTGATATGGCGCGCCGATCGTTCGCGCAAAGGAACCTGTGATACGGGCGAATTCATAATACGGAAAGCGTGCCCCCACATTTCAATGTTAGACTCTGCGCCGCTGTTCATCGAGGTAATGTGCTTCGCGCTGACGCATGCGCCAATCAAACGCAAGGAGTTTCCGTGCGGCGGGTAGTAGATCCTCTGCAACGGCGGTCCCTGCCCTCGCGCACGTTGTACCCGCGCAAAGCGTGCCTCGGTGGTTACCCGCCTAGCGAACGTCACGGCGCGTCCTTCGACGATCAGGCGCGTGGTCAGTTGTCGTTGCTCGGCGATCTGCTGGTCTAACCTCCATTTCGTAAATTGACGGCCGGCGGACGCTTATCGGAGTCTAATTTTGGTTTTCCGAACGAAACAGTGGAGTCAGCAATTCCATAATACGAAAAGCGTGCCGAATAAGGGGGAGGTGAATATCCGGCACGTTTTGTAACAGGGATTTTTGTCGGCGATTCAACGACTTAGCTCCTCGCGCCAGCGCAGTGGGACGCTCTCCGGAGAGCGTCCCTCGTGGCCTAAGGCTTCGGCTGACACGGCTGCTCAGCGAAGAAGCGCTCCGCGCTGACGCGTGCGCCGGTCGAACGCGGGAGTTTCTCATTCACCGTTCAGATCGGCGATGACAGGGCGGATTCAACCGGGCTCCTCGCCCTGTCAACTTACGCATCCAGTCCGTCGTCTCCATAAACACCTCCTCGATCAAAGGTGTTGCGACGACCGGTTGAATCCGCCCAGATCGCTGAGCAAAAAGACGGAGGAGCCGACGACGACGCAGCGAAGAAAAAGGCGCTGTTCGTGGCGGCGCGATTGCCTGCTCGCGCGGAAATTCATAACTCCTTGCGTGATAAGCCGTCAGATAGTGCACCTCTATCAAAAAATTAACACGCGGCGTGGGAATACCATGATATTCGTGGCATGAGTCGCGGGATGCTTGCTTCTAGAAATATCATGATAGTTTCTAGCCGTTTCACCCGCTGAATAGCCGCTCCTCCCACTAACCAAATCTGGGAGGCGTCAGGGCCATCCATCTCTTCGGAACCAGCGTCGTGCCGCGCCGTCACCACCCGCCGGCCCATGACAATGAGTGGCTGATTTCGCCGTTCGCGTTCCATGCGTCTGAAAAGCGATGTACGACATCGGCGGAGACTGTCACCTTATCGTCGAGCCCCTGCTACTTTGAGCAGTAAAAGAATAGACCAAGCACGCGACTGTCGCATTAATGCGCTCGTAGCCGCCAACGAAAAAGGTTAGGGATACGAATCGTGTAGGGCGTAAAGGCGGCCGCGGTTTTTTTTTGCCGCTCGGCGCGGTACTGCGTCTCCAAGCGAGTCGTGGCAGCTGCCGCTTTCGTCCGTGTCTCGGTTCCTCATAGTGGGAGCATACAGACGTAATGACCCTGCCTGCATGGCGGCGCGGGAGCTTTCTTCCTGTATTTGCTTCAGGTCACGGCCTCGCCTTGACTTCTCGCTGTCGCGGGCATGCTGGTTTTGTTCAAACCAGCTATCCGCCGCTATGCCGACAACGAAACGTCTGTGTCATCCGCCACCCGCACAACGAGCGCACAGCGCCGCTCCTAAGCAGCGTACCTCGCGCCTTATGCGGGCTCGAGCGCGCACGCGCGACCCGATGCGCGCGAAGCGCCCTCGCGCTGGTGGAGCGAAAGCATGCCTGCGATGAAACGGCAACCCACTGCGACGTCTGGAGCGTCGGAGCTGAAGCGACCTTCACGGTTCGCGGACGCCGAATTGGCGCACCTTGAATGCGTGATACGCCACCTGCTAAACGCGAATGCAGCGCCCATGCCGCCTTACCTTGACCGGTCTTACTGGCTCAGGCGGCTCGAGCGTCTAGAGAAAGAAACCTGTCTTGTCCCCGCGCAGATGAAGCGTCTCGGCGCCCTTCGAAACCTTCTGATTGCAGACGCATCATGTCGTCGGGAATGTGCATAAACGTGCACTCACTGGAACGCGCTCTACGCAACTTATCACGCAGCAATCGGACCCCCGCGCCGCTTTTGATTGCGCGCGATTGCCTGTTCCTTAACCAGGACGGCACGCAATCTCGTACATCACGATGCCTATCGCTCAATGTTCTTTGCTGGGTGCGAGCGAGCCAGGCCAACTTAGCAAAGCGTCGTCCATCAACCTGCAGCGCTCTGCGAAGACTGATTGATGACCGCAATAAACCAACCGGGAGAAACGAATGAGAGATCCAGTTCAGAAACGAGAAGCCGCATTCCATCCGTTTAACGATCGAATGCAAAGCGGCGCCGATCGCCCGACTCATCCGCAAGAGCACGATTCAGTCTCAGGCACCCGCCGTCGGCGGGTCTGCCGCTGGTTGCGCCGCCGAATCGCGCCCGTATTCGGCCGCGTGTGTGAGAGCCAAGTGCGCTTTCATGAAGACGTAACCCTCGAACATGCGCCGGGCACCGCAAACGCAACGACATTGGTCCATTGCCTCGCCGTTACGCATTTCGGTGTTTTCGTCGTCAATTACTACGATTGGAGGGGCGAGGTCAGGCCCGGGACCAACGAAGATGAGCTGCTCGTGATCGATGACTTGGGCGGCATCACGGTGCACACGTCGCCTCTACGGCGCGCAAAGCCGGCGGTGCGTTATCTACGGTCAGTGCTCTCTCAACACGACTGTCCGGTCGAGAGTATCGCGGTATTTGCTGAGGCGGACTGTTGCCTTCATCCGACCGCACCGGACGGCGTTCTGGCGTTGTCCGATTTACATTACTTCTTGCGCTTGAGATTGCTCAATTTTCGCGCAACGCATGCACGCTATCTCGACGCAGCGCGACTTGATAGCCATATATCTCGGACATGCGGTATGCCGGCGAAGCCAGTCACGCTGTCGATCACCGGGCGGTGCTCGCCCTTCGTTTAAGAACAAGACGGTACCGCGACGAAGGATCGGAGCGGAAACACAACGAAAGCGATGGCGAAACATGGCCAAGAGTAGGGCAGGCACAGCGTCGATCCAACTCGGGCAACGCATGGCCACAAGAACTATCCAGACCTCCGTTGCGGACAGAACTCGGCGCGGGTCCGAGCAAAACCGGAAAGACTGCGTTTTTTTCGAAGCTTTCCGCCTCACGGAGAACGGCTGTCGGCCTATATTGAATTCATCTACCGCGTTTTAACGCATCGACATGTCAGGCGAGCGGCTTCTGCTCGCCCGTCACCAGATCTTCATCTCTCTATTCCGGCGGAATTAAGAACACGCTTGCCCTCGCGAGCGCGTCGGACGTGTCGCCACCATTGTCGGTCGTGTTCTTGATGCCGATTAGTCGGACCGGACGTTTATCGACGGCAACAATTCGCGTGCCGCTCCACTTGCACTTCATTTCCATCGTGTCTGCGCTTGAGGGCCGATGGGCTTAGCTGATCGCGACGCGCATACCGCCGCCATCGTTGTTTTCAACCGTTGTAGTCCGCTTTCGGCACAACGCTGAAGGCATGCACATTTCAACCTAAGGAGGTTTTATGAAAGTCGCTGTATTGGAAGTCCGTTATGCAGGCGGTCTGGATCTGACGGATCATGTCGTGGTGCAGGCGTCATCTCGTCTCACGCTGCCGCCGCGGCTAAGTGCGTTGCTCGGCATCCTAGAGACGTCGGAGCGACAGATCAGTATGAGCGTCAAAGTAGATGGGGTCAGCTATCGAGTCGAACGCAAACAGAACGGTGAATATGTCGTAGGCGCGAGGCTAAGCATTCGCGAGCGCTGCTTGTCCAAACTGCGACTCTTTGAAGCGCCGAGTGAGTCTCAACGGCGGCTTAATGGACAATTCGCCCACTTGTTGAGCGCCTGGGCGCTTATCGGTGCAGGCTATTTGGTCTACACGACGAAGACCTGGGACTTGCGCGCAGTCATTGAAACAGTTTTGCTTTGCTTCACGTCGTTGACGTTGTTCGTGGTCGGGCACATTTGCTTTTCGGATGTTCATACGGCGGATCGCTAACCGTGTAGTTCGGCATTGAGCTCATTGGGCTCGCGGATCATCGAAATAGGCCGACTGATAGCCGACGCGCGCCGTCAGCGCGTCTGCAATTTTTCGTTGAATGCAAGCCGCGCCGTACGGCGCGGCTTGTCCCAATCGTGCAACGCCATATCCACCTTCAGGGCGCTGCACGGCCTGCAAAAGCAATGTTCGGAGGTGCGTAAGGCCCAGGAAAACTAACCGCTCGTTCCGAGGCACGCAAGTCAGTGGACCTAGCACAGGTCGCTTCTAGCGTGGGATGCCAATCACATTGATCGGGAAAAGAAGAGCCGATGAATCTGACACATTTCAGTACGCATGTCCGCGTATCCTAGTCGGACGGCAAGTTTTTAGTTTGGAGTACAAATCGGAAGGCACGAGTAGAGAACACAACAAATGACCGCTCATAGCAAACGGTGCCGCCCGAGCGCTCGGGAGAAAAAGAGTAATGGCCGCAAAGATGGGATCGGCAGTGACAACTGATGGACCGTCTTAAGTTGGTATTCAATGGGATGCCGGTGTCTTGGAACGACTTCTATTATGAGGAAGAGCGATTTCTTGCAGCCTATCGCTGGATCGGCCAACCATCGGTTTCCTTTCCTATCGCGCTCGTGGGCAATGTGTGCGCGATCCAGACCATCCCACGCAAGGACCGATCGTTGTATGTTCGACAGCTTAAGCGCCCAGCGCCCACGCCTTGCGTCCTTGGTACGAATGTGCTTGACAGCGGCGCCGCGTCCGAGTGTTCCAGATCGCGCCCGCCTTCGCTAGGGGCCGCGTGCCGCCCTCGATGCGCCATTCCAGATCAACCTCTTGGCACGGACGGAAGGCGACTGGGAAAAGCGCGGCCCAATTTTCGCCATGCTGGCTGCGAAAATCGTCGACAGCAAGATCACCTTGAGCGATTTTTGGCCTGTCGACACAGTGCTCAACGATGCTGCGAGATACCGGAAGCTCCAGCAACTTGCTAAACGCGTCTACATCGATGGCATAGCCTCGATTCAGTTTCCGCGAATTCCCGCTACCGGCGGGGACGAGGGCAGTTTCGAAAACAGCGTGAACCTCGCAGTTGACGATTTGCCGGACCGCAATCGCTGGTAACTTGACTTCTGGCTTGTACCTTCATACTGGTTTGGTGCTGGCCAGTTGGCGCCAGCGACCACCACCACGGCGAAACACATGTCGCCCATCGACTACCTTCGCGCCGCTTACCGCCTGCGCGCAAAGCTCGCACCGCAAATCGCTGTGGTCCTCGCCTTGGCCGCCATTCTCACCTATCACGCTATGACAAGCCGGTCGCTGGATTGGCTCTTGCATTGACTCAGAAGCGCGGGACTGAACCCACGCGCCATATCACTGATATGGCGCTTTGCGTGGACGCGTTTAGCGCATTCCATTGATTTTATTGGGTTATCAGGCTGTCCGAAAGTGTTACATTTGGCAAACTATCAACTAAATGTAACACTTTCGTGACGTTGAATATCCGACATCTTCTGCCTTAATATCTGAAGGAAGTTTGCGGCAGCTTTTTGTTGCCGTTGAACCTCGCGATGGCATCACGCACCTGATCGAGGGTGACGTTGGGCGCTTTTTGTTGCTGCACCCTATGCGTCGATAGATACGCGTTTGCAATCGAGGGCCGCCTGTGACCTGCCGCTTCGACCACCTGACGCCTGGCCTCCTCCTATCGATCGGCTCGCGGGAGAGACAGACCCTCAAGGTCATCGGCGAAGCGCAGCATCAGCGATTCCTCAACGCGTCGTTCATCGCCGTGAGCCACGCCGTATTTGTTGGCCACATTCAAGTTCAAGACTCACTCCGTTGGGCAACTGCGCCACCAGGCGTGAGGGCAACGCCGGGCGGTGCGAGGGCCGCATTGCTTCGCGTCGCGTGGAGGTTGGCAAGGCTTCAGACCTCGCTGCCCCGGAAGGTGCGAACTCTACGACCGGCACGAACGCCGGCACCGGACGCCAAGAGGCCCCTTCGCGCGATGGCACTCTACGCCGCGCTCGCGCTGGACCCATTTGCGCAACTTGCTGGGGTCACGCCAGCCTCGAGGGCCAGCCCGGACACCGACGTTACCGGTCTTTGGCATGCCTCGACCAACCGGCGCTTGCCCTCTGGAACAATGCAGCGCCGGCCGCCTTCATCGATATGCGTGACTTTGAGACGGAGGAAAATCAAGATCGTCTAGGGCCATGTTTGCGTCCGCAAGTTATGGTTGCGGAAACAAGCTTGACCCTCCTCAGGTAGGTTCGCCAGATGCGGAGGAATTAACGCTAACGAAGAACGAATCATGCATGAGTCGGATCGGTCGCACGCAAGGAGCAGCGGGCAGTGCAAGGCTGCTCCATCATTTACCCATTATCTTCTTCGCCCTTGTTTCTCGACCGATGATGGCGCAACGGAGCCAGTATGCGCTTCTCTCAATAGCGAGCGCCGCCGATACCAACGCCTGGGTGAGAAAGCCACGCCTGTCGCTCAATTGGGCGATAGTGTCCGCATTGGGCGTCTCAAATTCGACAGGTTGCTCAGGCATCATCGGCTCTTTTGTCGAACTCATCGCGCTTGCCTTGCAGTCAGCGACGATTGCGACCAAAGACGCGACGGTCTCACGCTGTGAGCGGGCTCCTGCCACGTCGGACGTGCATTCGAACTGCCTTTGGTCTTCGTCGGAAACGCCTGTCTCGGAGAAGAGGCACGAAGGGTTAATCGACGATGAACTTGTCTCAGCTCCGGATTGAATCACCCGCGGGGCGACATTGGTGCCTGCCGCACCGGAGGTCGCAGTCGGCGCTATCTGACTGATCGGACCGCTGTTGCGCAGCGCGTCCTCGGCGAGGCGCTTAAGTAGCGCCGCTCGTTGCCTTGGATTCGAGACGGCAGACACGGCGCGAAACAAGTCTGGCGTGACAAACTCGTTGATAGTTATCTTTATTTCCAATGAAGTCGTCATGTGGTCATTCCATCGTTGGGATTCTTCTCTTGCATCAAAGTTGCCTTGCCCGCCGCAGCAAAGAAAACGCCCGAATCGAAGGAGCAGAGATTTGCCATAGCATGGATTTGTGGGTCGGGACCCTGAAGGCCGATGTTGCACTCCAAGGGCGGGCTTCGCGCCTGCGAGCGCAAGGCTCTTCGGCTTGCCGTGGCTGATAGGCGGTCCAGGCTCGACAGGTCAGATCCCACTGTATCGAGGTGCAGGCACATGCGAGCAAGCGAGAGCTCTCGAAAAAGGGGTAGCTTTCGAGTTTCGTCCCTTCTTGCCGACTGACCGTCCAATGTTCGCCTCGTACCCGAAGCAGGACGTTAAAAAGAAAGAGGTCGTAGGAAGCAACCGCGTTTAGCTATCAGCACCACAACCCTGCCGGTTATCACGCGCATCCGTCGATGAGCCAGTGCCACGTTTTCACAAACCCTGCCTGGCTTGTGCGAGCAACCGTTCTCCGAAGCTATTTAAGCGGCAAGCCGCGACGTGGTGCCTAGAACGCGCGTGTTCGTGCTCACAGCAACTGCACGCAAAAATTGCGTCGCGACAACATGTACTAGCTGCGATTCGCGGGAGGGCGCTACCTAGCAGCGACACAATGCGAAAGAGAACTTGGGGAAGCGGGTCATTCTCAGCGCAGTGCTGGTTGAGAAGCGCGGTGTCCCATGACGCGAGGAACCGGCAAGCGCTATGGGGTCGCAGCTAATTAGCTCTGGTAACGCGAGTCGTCGGGCTTGAAGCGGCATCCCAGCCGATAACGCGAACCGGGATGGACGAAGCGTACGAACGTGACCGCGGCATCGCCCGACCATGTGCGGCGCACGAGCGTGAGACACGGCTCGTCGGGTGCCATTTCAAGCAATTCGGCTTCGGAACGCGTGGGCAGGCATGCATCGACGACGTGTTCGATCTCATGGGCCGGCACCTTCGCCGCGAGGTATTCGGAAGGGCGCAGGATCGTGAAGTCCTGCTCGAGAAACTCAGGCGCGACGGCAGGATTCACATAGCGGTCTTCAAGACGCACCGGCACGCCGTTCTCACGATGCACGCAGATCAGGTGAAACACCGACGAACTCGGCGGCAGGCTCAGTGCGTTCGCCACGGCGGCGGGCGCGCTCTCGCGCTGCACGAGAATCGTCTCGGAAGTGTACTCGTGGCCGCGCGCACGGATTTCGTCGCCGATGTGGGCGATCATCAGCAGCGTGGACTGCGGCTTGGCCTCGGCGACGAACGTGCCGACGCCCGACAGCCGTGTGATCCAACCCTCGGCCGTCAGTTCGCGCAGCGCGCGGTTGATGGTCATGCGCGACACGCCGAGCGAGTCGACAAGGTTTAGTTCCGAAGGGACGCGATCGCCCGGCCGCCAGGTGCCCGCCTCGATCTTGCCGCGGATGTAAGTCTTCACCTGCGCGTAGCGGGCGAGCGGAGCGTCCGTCTCAGCACCGTTATCGGCGGTTTCGAGGGTCTGGTGCGCCCGCTCGGCCGGCTTCGCATGCGGGGTCCCCGACATTGCGCCGCCTCCTCAGTGCCGCGCCGAGCGCACGCGCCCGAGCGTTTCGATGAAGAAATCGTTGTCGTCGCGGCTGCCTGTCGAGACACGCACGCATCGCGTGAAGTCCGGCTCGCGCCACGGTTTCACGATCACGCCCGCGCGCATCAGGCGTTGCGCAAGCGCGTCCGCGTCTTCGCGCGCGTCGAAGAACAGGAAATTGGCGAGCGACGGCGCGCAGGCGTAGCCCATCGCCGTGAGCGCGTCGCGCATGCGTTCGCGCTCGCGGATCGTGTGCTGCACGACGTCGGCGACATACGCCGCGTCCGACCATGCCGCGAGCGCTGCGCACTGCGCCAGACGGTTGATGTTGAACGGCGTGCGCACGCGGTTCATGAGATCGGCGAGACGCGCATCTGACGCGACGCCGTAACCGATGCGCAAACCCGCCAGCCCGTAGGCCTTCGAGAACGTGCGCAGCATGAGCCACGGCGAATGCGAGTGCTCAAGGGCCGGCAAGCTTGCCGCGTAGGACGCATCGACGCGCGCGTACTCGAAATACGCCTCGTCCCAGACGATCAGCGTGCCCGGCGCGACCGCCGAGAGCAGTCGCGCGAATTCATCGCCCGAAAGCGCCGCGCCCACAGGGTTCGACGGATTGCTTACGAGCAGCATGCGCGTGCGCGGCGTGAGCGCTTCGCAAAGCGCATCGACATCGAAGCGCAGCTTGCGCATCGGCACGGCGCGCACGCGCGCGCCCGCGAGTTGCGGATAGATCACATGCAAGCCAAACGAGGGCGTGACAGTGACGACTTCATCGCCGGGCGAGAGAAACGTCTGCGCCGCCACCGCCAGCAGATCCTCTGATCCATTGCCGAACAGGATGCGCGCGGGCTCGACGTCGAGCGTCGCGCCGATCGCGGTGCGCAATGCACTGCACGACGAGTCCGGATAGCGCGCGACGCTTTCCTCGACCGCACGCTGCAACGCCTCTCGCACGAGCGGGCTCGCGCCGCAGGGATTCTCGTTGCTCGCGAGCTTGGCGACGCGCGACACGCCGAACTGTTCGCGCACGCGCTCCGCCGATGCGCCGGCATTGTAGGCGGGCAGATCGCGCACATCGGGACGCAGCGCCGCGATGAACGCATCAGTGGCGCTCATGCCGTTTCTCCTTCGCCGCCGCGCGACCAGAACGCGTTGCGGTCGAAATAGTTTTGTAGGAACTGGCGCAGACGCGGATCTCGGGCGTCGTGAAAGACTTCGCGGGGCTTGCCTTGCACGGCGATGCGTCCCTGATCGATGAACATCACCTTGTCCGCAACTTGCGCGGCGAAACCCATCTCGTGCGTGACGACGGCCATCGTCATGCCGTCGCGCGCGAGCTGCTTCATCACCTGCAGCACTTCGCCGACGAGTTCAGGATCGAGCGCGGACGTCGGTTCGTCGAAGAGCATGATGTGCGGTTCCATCGCGAGCGCGCGCGCGATCGCCACGCGCTGCTGCTGCCCGCCCGAGAGCTTCGCCGGATAGGCGTCACCCTTGTTCGCAAGGCCCACCGTCTCGAGCATCGCGTTGGCGCGCCGCTGTGCGTGTGCGCGCGGCAGGCGCTGCACGCGCAAGAGCGCCTCCATTACGTTTTCGAGCGCGGTCATGTGCGGCCACAGGTTGAACTGCTGGAACACCATGCCGATGTTGCGCCGCACGCGATTGATCTCGCCCTGTGACGCGCGCACGCGCCGGCCGTTCTTCTCGCCGTAGCCGAGCAGTTCGCCTTCGATGCGCACTTCGCCCGTGTCATACGTTTCGAGCGCGGCGAGGCAGCGCAAGAGCGTGCTCTTGCCCGAGCCAGACGGCCCTATGATGCAGACCACCTCCGAGCGTTCAATGTCGAGATCGACGCCGCGCAGGACTTCGACGTCGCCAAAGCGCTTGCCGAGATTGCGCACTTCGATCAGCGGCGAGGACGGCGCGCGCGGCTCGACGACGGAGGACGCGGAAGCGGGAAGGTCGATCATGGCATTCATCGGTTCACCTGGTGACGAGGGATAACAATCCACATGGTCCACATGTCAGACGAGAAAGCGCGTGAGCCGTGCCTCCGCCCAGAGTCCCGCGCGCGATGCGAGTTCGACGAGCAGCAGATAGCACACGCATAGCGCAAGCAGCGTCTCGACGAAGGCGAAGGTCGCCGAGCCGATGCCGGTCAAGACGAACGTGAGTTCGGGAACGGTCACGATCGACAGCACCGCGGTTTCCTTACTAAGCACGATGATCAAGTTGACGATGGCGGGCACGATCAGTACGAACATCTGAGGAATCTGGATGCGCAGGACGATCTGCCAGCGCGACATGCCAAGACACGACGCCGCTTCGAGATGTCCCGGCGGCACCGCGCGAAAGCCCGAGCGGAACGCTTCGGCGAAGTACGCGCTGCCGTAGAGTCCGAGCCCGAGGATGCCCGCAGTCAGCGGTTCGAGCGTCAGCCCGAACGACGGGCCGCCGTAGTACAGCAAAAAGAGCTGCACGAGAAACGGCGTGCCGCGAAAGAGTTCGATGTAGGCGCGCAGCACGGCACGCACCCAGCGTCCGCAAAAGAGTTGCAGCAGCGCGATGGCGAAGCCGATTGCGAGGCCGAGCACGACACCGGCGATCCACGTGCCGAGCGTCGTCGCAAGTCCCGCGCCGATGGCGGACAGGTTGTGCGTGATGACGGCGGGGTCGAACTGCTGCATGGCGTCGTCCTTAGGCGTATTGCAGCCGCGCTTCGGCGGCGTGCGCGAGGAGCGACAGCGCGCCGCAGATCACGAAATAGATGAGCCCCGCCGCGACATACGCCTCCAGCGGCCGGTACGTGCTGGCTGCGATGTTCTGCGCGGTGCGCGTGACTTCGGCGATGCCGACCACCGAGATCAGTGACGACGCCTTGATGAGCAGCACCATCTCGTTCACGAGCGACGGCAGCGTCAGCCGGAACGCCTGCGGCACGAGGATGCGGCGCAGCGTGTCAAGCGGCGGCAGGCCAAGCATGCGCGCGGCTTCGATCTGGCCCGGCGGAATGCTGAGAAAGCCGCCGCGTAAAATCTCCGCAATGTACGACGCCGAACACAGCGACACCGTGCTGATTGCGGCGACGAGCGGCGGCACGTTGATGCCGGCGAACGGCAGCAGGTAGTAGACGAGCAGCAACTGCACGAGCATCGGCACGCCGCGAAAGAAGAATACGTACGCGCCGCCCGCCGCGCGCCAGGCCCGGCTCGGCGAGAGCCGCGCCGAGCACACGCCGATCGCCACGAAAAATCCGATCACGAGTCCGGCGAGCGAAATGCCGATGGTCGCGACCGCCGCCTGCAACAGCAGCGGGATGCCTTGCACGAAAACAGTCATGCTGAACATGGGGCCTCCGTGTTCGGACGCGTGATGCGCTGACTCAGTAGTTCGGCGTGGGCAGCGTCGGCGGGACCTGCATCGCGACGCCGAACCACTTCTTCTGCAGCGTGGCGAGGCGTCCGTCCTTGTCGAGCTTAAGGAGCGCGTTGTTGAACGCGTCGGCCAGCGGCTTGCTGTCCGCGTCCTTGCGCAGGCAATACGCGAAGTACACCTTCGCGCCGAACGGCGGCTGGACGACCGCGAACGTCTCCGGTCGCTGCTTTGCGACGTACGCGATGTTGGTCATCGAATTTGCCACTGCGACGATCCGGCCCGCCGCAAGGTCCGCGTAGGCCTGATTGTTATCAACGTATTCGCGGATTTCCGGCGGCTTCGGCAGCGTGGCCGCGTAGACCTTCAACTGATCGAGCTGCGCCGAACCCTTACCCGCGCCGACGGTCTTGCCCGCGACATCGGACGATTGCTTGAGGTTCGAATCGTTGGCACGCTTGAGGAAGGCGTCGGTGGCATCGGCGACGGGCAGCGTGTACGTATAGCGTTCCATACGCGCTTTCGTCACCGTGATCGGGCCGCCGACCATGTCGAACTTGCCCGCTTCAAGACCAGGCAGCACGCTCGGCCAGGGCAAGTCGATGAAGCGCACCTTCACGCCGATCTCCTTGCCGATCTCCGCGAAAAGATCCTTGTTGAAACCTGCTTGCTGGCCGTTTTCGAGAAAGTCGAACGGCGCGAACTGCATCTCCGTGCCGACCACGAGTTCGCCCGCCTTCTTCACCTTCGCAAGCTGATCTTCGGCATGCGCGCACACGCTCGCGGCGCACAGGGTCAACATCAGCACTCGACTTCTCCAGCCTGCAAGGATATTCATTAGAGTCTCCAGGTAGCAAAGCGGTCGTCGCGCGTGCGGCAGCCATTGGTCAGCGCGGTATGCGAGGCAGTATATACCGCGAAATTTCGATGACCAAAAAGAAATTCTTTGCAGATTCCTAGGCGCATGAGCATGCCGGCAAGTCGCGGTCCGATTCGCTGCGTTGCAACTTGCAGCGTTGGAATTGGCGGTATATACAACCGGAGATGCGTGATGCCGTGCGCGAGTTTTTTCGCGTGACGGCGAGCCGAACACCCCCTCGCCACGCCGCTCCAGGAGCCAGCCGATGCCGTCAGTCACCCGAATTCCCCTCATCGATTTCAGCGGCGTGCGCGAAGGCGACGCTGCCGCTCTCGTGCGCGTGGGCCACGAAATTCGCGAAGCCTGCACGACCATCGGCTTCTTCTACATCGTTAATCATGGTGTGCCGCAGGATGTGATCGACGCAGCCGAAGCCGCCGCGCGCAAGTTCTTTGCGTTTCCCGTCGGAACGAAGCGGCGCGCAGCGGTGAATCAACGGCATCGCGGCTTCAATTCGCTCGGTGACGCAACCATGTATCAGGCCAAGCGCCCTGACTATAAGGAGTTCTACAGCATCGGCCTCGAACTGCCCGAGGACGATCCCGACGTGCTCGCGGGCCAGGCGCTGCGCGGCCCGAACAACTGGCCTGACTTCATGCCCGAGCTGAGGCCGGCGCTCTATGGGTATTACGAGGCGATCGGCGAGTGCGGCAGTCATCTGCTGCGGGCCGTGGCGTCAAGTCTCGACATCGACGAGCATTTTTTCGCCTCGCGCTACACGAAGCGCATGCAGCGCACGCAAATGGTCTATTACCCACCGCAGCCGCGCCAATCCGACGAGGATCAATTCGGCGTCGCGCCTCATACGGACTACGGCTGCATCACGCTGCTTTGGCAGGACCAGGTGGGCGGTCTGCAAGTGCGTGAAATCGCGAACGACACCTGGATCGACGCGCCGCCAATTCCGGGCAGCTTCGTCGTCAATGTCGGCGATCTGCTCGCGCGCTGGACCAACGACCGGTTCCGCTCGACGTTGCATCGCGTGATCAATGCGTCGGGCCAGCAGCGCTACTCGATCGCGACTTTCTACGATCCGACCTACGGCGCCATCGTCGATCCGGCCGAGCTTGGCACACCGGCGAGCGAGGTGCGTCATGCGCCGGTAGCGGCAGGCGATTACATCCTCGGGCGCATCAACGATTCAATGGGCTATCGCAAGAAACGCGCAGCTGAGCAGCAGGGCACAGCCGCATGAGCGCGCCGCTCGACGACACCATCGCCGCGTTGCGCGAGGCCCTGGGCAACGACCGCGTGCGCGTGGGCGAAGCCATCGGGCAACGCTCGATGACCGACTGGACCGGCCACGCGCCCGCGCGACCCGCGGCGCTCGTGCTGCCGCGCTCGACCGAAGAGGTGTCGCGCGCGCTCGCGATCTGCAACGAAGCGCGCCAGAGCGTCGTGCCGCAAGGCGGCATGACGGGGCTCGCGGGCGGCGCAATCGCGCGTGCGGCTGACATCGCGATTTCGCTCGAACGGCTCGTTGGAATCGAGGAAGTCGACGCGGCATCGGCGACGATGACCGTGCTCGCCGGCACCACCTTGCAGAGCGCGCAGGAAGCCGCGGCGGCGGAGGGCTTCGAACTCGGACTCGACCTCGGCGCGCGCGGCTCGTGTCAGATCGGCGGCAACCTCGCGACAAACGCGGGCGGCAATCGTGTCATCCAGTCGGGCACCGCGCGCGAACAGGTGCTCGGCCTCGAAGCCGTGCTCGCGAACGGCGCCGTGCTCAGTTCGATGAACAAGATGATCAAGAACAACACGGGCTATGACCTGAAACAGCTTTTCGTCGGCTCGGAGGGCACGCTCGGCGTTATCACGCGCGCAGTGTTGCGGCTGCATCCGCCGCGCGCGGGGCGTCACACGGCACTCGTCGCGCTCGATGGCTACGATCAGGTCGTCGCGCTGTTGCGTACGCTCTCGGCACGCTTCGGCAACGATATCGGCGCGTTCGAAATCATGTGGCCGGACTTCTTCGACTTCGGCGTTTCGCTCACACCCTCGGCGCGCTCGCCGTTTGCCGCGGCGCATTCGCTTTACGCGCTGATCGAACACGCGGGCTTCGATGCCGACCACGACGGCGAGCGCTTCGCTGCCGCGCTCGCCGAGGCCTTCGGCGCCGGCGCGGTGCGCGATGCGATCGTCGCGCAATCGGTGGCGGATGCGCGTGCGCTGTGGCAAGTTCGCGAGTGCACTGCGGAATTTCCGGCACGGCTCGATCCGATCAATTTCGACGTCAGCTTGCCGGTCGGCTCAATCGGCCAATTCGTCGACGAATGCCGCGCCGCGCTCGATGCGCGCTGGCCGTCGAACCGCTCGTACTACTTCGGCCATATCGGTGATTCGAACCTGCACGTGACCGTGGACGGTCATTCGGTGCCGGGCGTGCTGCATCATGAGGTCTACGCGTTCGTCTACGACATGGTCGTGCCGTATCGCGGATCGGTCTCGGCGGAGCATGGCATCGGGTTGCTCAAGCGCGAGTTCCTGCCGCTCTCGCGTTCGCCCGAGGAGATCGCGGCCATGACCGCGATCAAACGCGCGCTCGACCCGAACGGCATCTTGAACCCCGGCAAGTTGATCTAGCGTGTCAGCGCTTCAACCAGAACTCGCGCTACACCTGCAGCACTTTCTCTTCGACGTCCGCGGCGGGGCGGGCTCGAATCCATCGTGCGGCAATTTCGCGATCTCGCCCAAGCTGTTGAGCGGTATCCATGAGCACGTAAAGAACATTAGACGAAATGGACTACGCGAACGTGGGATCGTCGAGCTCGCCTGAACACTCTTTAGCCTTGATGTCGAAAAGCGAGCACGGCAAGGTCGTTCTGGTGAGCAGCCGCAAAGCATCGCGTAGGGCCCCCGAGTTGGACAAGACCCGCAGGCCGCACTTGAAGCCCGGGCGCGAAGACGAGTTTGACTTAAAGGAAACTGGCGTATTACCGTAGGGCTGCTATCGGATGATTGCCGCGGGAACGAAATTCCGACAAGCGAGGCACCGCATGATGCATGCCGAAGAAGCCGTTAGAGGCTCGTCGTCCGGACTGCTCCGCGGATACGCTCGTGGCGGATGCTGTGTGCAAGGCGCAGCAGGAAGCGCTGATCAGGCGTGTTCGAAACCTGGCTACAGTAACGGAAAACACGAGCTAAGGGGTAAAACGATCAACAGGTAATTCCAAGAGTGGAAGTCAATCGCCTTGTAACGGAGCGACGTACGGCTGTGGTGTGTCGAGAAGCATGGGACAGTCGCCAGTGCTCCGGGTCCAGAACCGTGACTTGTTCCCCACAGCTGGCAGTCTTTTTCACCGCTGCGCATTGAGGGTACGCTCCGGCACCTTCGCAAGCAGGATATTCAGCCCTTCGGAGATCAACGGATGCGCAATGATCGCATCGCGCACCGCTGTATAAGGCAATCCCCCAAGCATCGCCATATGCACCGCGGCGACTACGTCGCCGGAATTGGCGCCCAGCATCGCGAAGCCAAGGATAGCGTTTGACTGCGCGTCGATCAGGATCTTCATAAAGCCCTTGGTCGCGCCGTTCGTCCGCGCCCGTGGCACCGCCGCCATCGGCAGCTTCGCAATACGCACCGGGATGCCGCGCGCCTTCGCGTCGACTTCGCTCAAACCGATACGACCGAGTTCCGGCTCGATAAATAGCGCATACGGGATGATTCTGCCGCGCGTGGTTTTCGCAATTCCCCCAACGAGTTGCGAGCGCAGAACGCCGTAGTCGTCAAACGATGCATGCGTGAACATCGGTGTCCCTGCCACCTCGCCGATCGCCCATGTGCGCTCTGCTGTCGTCCGCAGACGTTCATCCGTTTTGATGCAGCCGCGCGCGTCCACTTCCACGCCGGCGGCCTCGAGGCCGATACCGGATGTGACAGGGGTGCGGCCTGCCGCGACCAGAAGGTGACTACCGCTCACCATGCTGCCGTTCTGCAATACAAGTGTCACTGACTCACCCGACGTGCCCGTCACGCGGGCGGGCCTCACGCCGGTTTTGACATCGATGCCTTCCTCTTTCAGCGCTGTTTCTATTGCCTCGGTGACGTCCTCGTCTTCACGCATCGCCACGCGTGGCGCGTCCTGTATCACTGTGACCTTGCTGCCGAGCTTACCGAATGCCTGCGCCATTTCCAGCCCGATATATCCACCACCGAGAACGATCAGGCTCTCGGGCAAGGTCGTCAGCACCAGCGCTTCGAAGTGGGTCAGCGGCGCGGCGGCCTTCAACCCGGGCACGTCGGGAATCGCCGCCGTCGTGCCCGTGTTGATGAAAGCATGCTCACCTTCGATGATTCGCAGACTGCCATCATTTGTTTTAACGGCGAGCCGGCGGGGGGCGACGAAGCGGCCCGTGCCCAACACAAATTCCAGGCCGGCGTCACGAAAGGCGTTGCGATTGATTTCCACCATTATGCTTCACGTCGCATGGCGCGCCGCGCACGTCCTATTCGACGTATGGCGGAGCGGGTTTGGATGGCTCCAACCAACTAAACCGACCAAAACTCGGGCGCCGCGTCGTCGGACCGCTAAGCGTCTTCCGTGCGATCCGATGAGCGATACGGGACTAAATCAGCGCGCCGATCAACCTCTAGCTTGGGCAAAGGGCAAAAACGAAGCAGTGCCTCCGTAGTTACCGTCTTGTCGTCGAGTTTGATACCATTGTAAATTGGCTGAACTCGAGCTTCCGTGAACGGCCGCGCGATGGATCCGGTTGCGTTGATCGGGCGCGTATCGAGGTCGTGCGCGACTAAATTATTGATGAAAACCTCCGAAGCGCTGCTACTGATCGACTCGTTGCAAACGAGTTTGCGCGACGATTTAGCGCAGATGGAGACCGATTTTTCGTCGCGGAAAGTGATGGTGCTCATCCACGTGCTGGCACGCAATTTCGATACCTGTTCAGAATTGACGCATGGACTGACTCATGGCCGGTCATTCGCAGCCAAAGGCCGTCCGGGCCTTGCGCTTTCTCGCCTCCACAGCACGCTAGTGAATATTCAGGGTCCTCAGTACATCAGAGGAGATCATCGTTGCTTATGAGTTGCCGAGGTCGTTAGGCATCTCTTGAACCAGTAAAACGGTTCATCAACGTCTTATTCGGATTCTCCGATCGTTGCCTTCAATCGGTGTTCAAACTCCATGGCTCTGTTCTCCTGCAGACAATGTACTCTCGTGGCTATAGGTCGCGAATGACGCTCTTGTGAAAGAATGGTGTTGTTCAATCAAGACTCATAGGAGGATTATCGAACAGGGATGCGCGCAACCTGGCAATTAGCGTGGTGGCAGTGGTTCATATCATCTCCTGCTCGATTCTGGTTTTAGTTTGTGTGGCTTGCATCGGCCGTCGAAGCAAGGAGTACCGCTTCGGCCTGAATGTCCGCTCGAAGATGTCCTCAATCCGCCGTTGTATCGATTTGTGTTCGCGCGGCAAATGACCTAGGAGTCCAGCGAAACTCAATTTTCAGAACACTCAGTTCACTGGGTCTTGCGACTTGGATACGGGCAATAAATGAGTTGCCGAACCTGGGTAGGCCGATTTGCGGGTAGCTCCACAAAGTCTAGGCACTGTTGTTTTCTGAATAAGTAAGAGTTGTCGCATGAGTTGTTGTTGCACTTGGCAGCGGAGCCATGAAGAGGCGGGTGGGATGTGGGCGAAGCAATAGATTTTCTGTCGAGGATGCGTGATAACATTGAAGCGACATGTATCGCTATTGTCGCAGAGCGTGAAAAGAGCGAGAAAATATTCTGGTTGGCTTGGGAGCGTTCGAATAACGAAATAATTGGATTGAGTCGCTTAGGAGGCTTGTGCTGGCCGGTTGGATTATATTTAAATGTACTTAATCGCTTCTCGAAACGAAAAGTCGAGCGGCTTTTCGTGTCGCTAAACGGCTGCTTCACCATACAGTAATTGCGCTATTTTTAATCGGCGCCTTAACTTGGTAAATGCGCTCGACTGCCGCACGGGCCGCTGACGCGTATGCGGGCGAACAGTGGCGCAACTTTAATGATCTCGTCTCTTAGCTGACACGGTATGGTTTTGGCCATTAAGGCAGCGCTTGGACGCGACACTTCGGCTTCGACATCGAGTACCTTTCATTTTAGTTCGAGGCATCGCGCGCGACGTGAGGCGCGTTCGATTCAGTGACGCGGAAGGGGCGCCGAAATGTCCAATAGCTATCCCGGCCCCCGATAAAATGAAAATAGCATTGCTCTGCACATTCCTCGCTGCCATCGCCATCGCCATCGCCACCGTCGCCAACACCCGCGACTACGACCTCTCGACGCGCCTCGACACTGGTCCGTGGCACATCTTGTTGGCGGTGCTCATGGGCACGGGCGTCGGGCGCGTTGTCGGGTCGTCCGCTTCCAAGCGGAAAACGAGCGCAACGACGCCATCATCATGCTCTACGTCACGACGGGCCCCGTGACGACCGCAGTCTCTTGGCGTGAAATTCACCATGGACTACCTTCTCAAGTCAACCGAGGCGCGTTCCCTCGGCGCATGCATCGGTCATGCGATCGATTACGTCATCAAGTACCGGCTCTACGAGCGCTAGTTGTTCTGCACCTTCTCCCAGAGGGAAGCGTGCATGAAGAAGAATCGCGGTAAATCGCGGGATTCAGCATGATGCCCTTCCAGAAGCACGGCATAAAAAGGACGGTCTTCTTCCTTTCGACGATGCGTACGACGTCCGTCGCGACCTTCTCGCAAAGCTTGTTCTGTCCGTGACGTTGTATGCGACTGTCAAGCGCTGCGAATGTGCCTCGATGGCGATCTCTTCCCCATCGACGGTAGGGGATGATCGATTGGAACGGGTGCACTTTGCCTGACAGCAAGGCCAATTTCTTCGATGGAAGCACGAGTGATCGACGACGCATGCCGAACCACTTATTGCGAGTTTGCCAGAGCACGGCCGCGAACGACGTTCCGGAGAGCCGGCGCCGCAGTGATATGCGAGCGTTAAAATGTCGGTTTTCCTATCGCGGCAACGCCCGATCGGATTTTTCAAATAGGCGTGGCACCGCGAAGTGCCCCAATACGTTGTAGGCCGGAACCAAAAAAGGTCGCGTTTGCGACCCGGGTCGTGCCAGTGGCGTCGGAATGGATAACGGACGAATCAGCGGGAGTGTGATGACGAGAGTGGGCCTGCGCGTGGAACGCGTACTTTGGATTGCGTGTCCTTTACTCATGTTTGTAGTGATGTACGCCCACATGACGGCCATTGAAAATATCCTGCTCGGCCTGGTTGGCGTGGGTGTGATTGCTGCCGCATGTTCGGAGACACAGCCTTCAGTTTCGCGATGGCCGCTCATCGTTCCCATTCTTCTCTGGGGGGCATGGTCGCTCGCGTCCGTGGCGTGGTCGCCGTTTCCGGCGGAGAGCATGCATGCCTGGCTGGATGAAGTGGCTTATCCCCTGGTTACATTCATTGCGTTCTGGCTAGTCGGAATCCAATCGGAGCGACCGGAGCGTCTTGTTCTGATCAGCTGGGTCGCATGCGTGCTGCTTGCGGTAACGAGCATCGTCCATTGGGGGCAACTGCAGCCGCCCACTGCGGATACATTTTTGTTGCACTATTACAATCGCGTCGGTCACACGAGCACGCTCGTCGTCTTCGCCATGTCCTTGTTCACCGGTTTGACGATGCAAGGACGATGGCGAATCATCGGAGTCACAGGCCTGCTGCTGTGCTTCTTCGTGGGGCTTGCAACGCTCAACCGCTTCTTTTGGCCTGCAGCCGGTCTCGCTATCCTCGTCGCGCTGTTTCCTATGTATCGAAAGCATCTCTTTCTGGCGACGATCGTGGTCGTGCTGACGGGCGTCGCTGCGGTCGGAACGTTGGAGTACAGCGCGCGAATGCGCAATGTACGCCCTGTTCCCGCATCGGAAGAGGTCGTGAGTCTCGGCCAAGAAAAGGTGCAGTTGCCCCAGTTTCTCGGTGGCATCGTGGCGTCCGTCTCCGCCGACACGCGTCCGCGAATGTGGCACTTTTATCTGAAAGCGGGAGAGACGCATTTTTGGACGGGCGTCGGATTTGGAAAGCCGCTTCCCGGACGCGTCTATAAGAGCGATATTCCGACGCAGTTCCTGTCTAGGGAACCGCAAGCCTTAACGCATGCCCATAACCTGTTCCTGAACACTTGGCTTGAATCCGGACTGATCGGCGTCGTACTGGAAATGTCGCTCCTGATCGCGCTCCTCGTGCGATTCTGCCGGCTGCGTCATGCCACGCCCTGGATTTGCGCAGCAGGCGTAGCGCTGGTCGTCGGCATGCTTGCGAAGAACAGCACCGACGACTTCATGTGGCAGACCACCGCGCTGGCGTTCTGGAGTTTTGCGGGGCTCCTGCTGGGACGGGGCGAACGGCTCTTTGCGCCCCGACGCGAAGACGTCGAATCATCGTCGGGGGCGTAGACCCGTGCACCTCGCACTGCTTTACACCTTCTTCGCTGCCATCGCTACCGCCGCCAACATCGGCGCGCAGGACCTCACTACGCGTCTCTACACTGGCCCCTGGCACATCCTGTTAGCGGTGTTCATCGGCACGGGCGTGGGCCTTGTCGTGAAATACGTGCTCGACAAGAAATGGATCTTCCGCTTCAAGGCGGAGAACGCGCGCCATGACGCGACCATGTTCACGCTCTACGTGACGATGGGCCTCGTCACCACGGCAATCTTCTGGGGCGTGGAATTCGGCTTCAATCACATCTTCGGAACGGCCGAAGCACGCTACATCGGCGCGTGCATCGGTCTCGCGATCGGCTACGTGATCAAGTACCGACTCGACAAGCGCTACGTGTTCCGCTCGTTCTCTTAGAGACTCGCGCGCTTGAACACGAACCGCGGCACGTTCCGAATGATGAGCATGATGCCCCACCAGAACCACGGCGTATAAAGCACGTCCTTCTTCCGCTCGACCGCGCGCACGATATCCTTCGCGACCTTCTCCGGCGTCGCGACGAGCGGTCCCGGCAGCGGCAAACCCGCGGTCATCGGCGTGGCAACGAAGCCGGGCTTGACATCGACCACATGCACGCCGACCTTGAAAAGCCGCGCCCGCAAGCCTTCGAGAAACGCCTGCAACGCGGCCTTCGCGCTGCCGTACAGATAATTCGACGGCCGCCCGCGATCGCCCGCCACCGATGAAATCACGGCCAGCGTTCCATGCCGCTGCGCTTCGAGCCGATTGGCGATCGGCGTGAGCAGCGCGATCAGCGAGAGCGCATTGGTATGAAACTCGCGCACCGCGACGGCCGGATCGCGCTGACAAGCGGCCTGATCCGGCAGCGTCCCCGACGCGACCAGCACAATATCGATCGAATCCATGTGCGCCGCGCAGTCGGCGAGCATCGCGGCGTGATCGTCGAGCCTGTCGATATCGAGCCGATGCGCCGCAACCGACGCGGCCCCGCGCGCGGTCAGATCGGCGGCGACCTGCTCCATGCGCTCCTGATTGCGAGCGACCAGAAAGAAGCGCGCACCTTTGACGGCCCATTCGCGCGCGCAGGCGATGGCAATGGCGGACGTGGCGCCCACGATGACGATGTTCTTCATAGGCCGGTCACTCGTTTCCAGAAGTGCGACAGCATGGCCGGATCGCGAAGCGACTCGAGTTGCTGCCATTGAGGATAGGCGGCGCGGAAATCGGCGCCCGACATGTGCGCGTCCTTGGCCGGATAGATGCGTCCGCCGGCTTCGCGCACGATCGTGTCGAGCGCGTCGAAAAGCTGCGCATTGCGCATCTCGTGCTGCGGGAAGTCGAGCGCGAGCGACGTCCCTTCCATCGGAAACGACAACAGTCCCGGCGATGCAATGTCCCCGCAGCGCTTGAGCACCGCGAGAAACGAGCCCGTGCCGCTCGATGAAATGCGATCGAGCATCGCGCGCACCGCATCGCGCGCGCTCGCCGCCGGCACGACGCACTGATATTGCTGAAACCCGGACGGCCCATACACACGGTTCCATTCGAGCAGGCTGTCGAGCGGATAGAAATAGCCGTCATAGCCCACGCGCGAAATCTCGAAGGGCTTGCGCTGCCTGCGGTAATACAGTTCGTTGAACGCGCGCAGCGTGAGGCCGTTGATGAGCGAGACGGGCGGCGTCAACGGCATGCGGCGCTTATGTCGTTCCTCGACATCGAGCGAGCCGTGGATCGCATGATCGCCCGCCATGAAGATGCCGCGCCCGAGCGCGGGCCCGCGGCTCGCGCAATCGACCCACGCGACGCAGTACTCATGCTTCGCGTCATATTCCTCCGACAAGTCGAAGAATTCGTCGAGCTTGCCGAAGCGAATGCTCGTCACGTCGATGAGACTCGTGCGGATGGGCATCAACGAAAATTCGGCCCACAGAATGAGTCCCGTGAGCCCGAGGCCGCCGATCGTCGCGCTGAACATTTCCGTGTTCGTTTCCGGCGAGCATTCGATGAACGTGCCGTCGCTGCGCGCGAGGCCGAATGCGCGCACATGCCGCCCGAACGTGCCGCGCACGTGATGATTCTTGCCATGCACGTCGTTGGCGATGGCACCGCCCACAGTCACGTACTTCGTGCCCGGCGTGACCGGCAGCATCCAGCCGCGCGGCACCGCGAGCGCGAGAATTTGCTCGAAGGTGATGCCGGGCTCGGCGCGCACGATGCCGCGCGTCCAGTCGGCCGAGATGATGCGATCGAGCGCGAGCGTCTGGAACACATGATTCGAACTCGCGAGACAGACATCGCCGTAGCTGCGGCCGTTGCCGAATGCGAGCGTCGTGCCGTGCGCGCGCTGCACGTCGCGCCATTGCGCCTGCGCTTCGTCGCGCCAGTGCGCGGCGTGCGCCGTCTGCGGCAGATGCGGGTAGCGGCCCCAGGAGAGCAGTTCGCTCATCGGTCAGATCGCGAGCCAGAACGCGAAGCCGCACAGGGCGACGACGAGCAGACTCATGCGATCGCGCGCCGCGAACACGATGGGATCGTCGTTCATTCTGCCGCGATGCGTGATGACCCACGTCCGGCTGAACCAGTAGAGCATCAGTGGACAGACCATCCAGATGAATTGCGGGTGCCGGTAGAGCATCCTGGTGTGCTCGTCCTGGATGTACAGCGCCAGCACGAGCACCGAGATATAGCCCGACGATGTGCCGAGCGACGACACGATGGCGAGATCGCTCGCCAGATAGCCGCGCCCGCGCGCGCTGTCGCGTCCGGCTTTCATCATCGCGTGGAGCTCGGTGTATCGCTTCACGAGGGCGAGACTCAGGAACGCGAACATCGAGAAGGCGAGCAGCCAGAACGTGAGCGGCACGTGGATCGCCGCGGCCCCGGCGACGATGCGCGTCGTGTAGAGCGCCGCGAGCACGACGACGTCGATCATCACCTGGCGCTTGAGTGCGAGCGAATAGGCGAGCGTCAGCACGTAGTAGCCAAGCAGGGCGGCGTTGAACTTCCACGAAAAGAAGGTCAACGCGATCGAGAACGACGCGGCAAGCAGGACAGGGCAGAGCGCCATGCCCCAGGCGAGCGGCATCGTGCCGGCGGCGAGCGGGCGCTTGCGCTTCACCGGATGCTGGCGGTCGTCCTGCAGATCGAGCAGGTCGTTGAGCAGATATACGCTCGATGCGCACAGCCCGAAGGCGAAGAACGCGAGCACGGCGAACCCGATCGCAGCGGGCGATTTCAGCTGGTGCCCGGCGAGCAGCGGCACGAAAACCAGCACGTTCTTCAACCACTGATGCAGGCGCAGCGATTTCGCCCAGACCTTGAGCGTCGGCTGGCGGCTCTCGAAGACCTGTTCGATGTTGTCGTGCTTCGACGCCGCCCGAACGACGCCCGCATGCGGATTGACCACGTATGCGCGATCGGCGGCGGCCCAGACGACGATGTCGTCGTGCGAATTGCCGACGTAGTCGAAACCCTTCTCGCCGTACTCTTCGACGAGCCGGTCGCGCTTGCGATGCGAAGAAAGATTGACGTGCTCGTCGGTGGCGAACACGCGATCGAAGATGCCGAGGTGCTCCGCGATCCGCTGCGCAAACGTCTCATGACTCGCCGTGGCGAGCGCGATCGTCCGGCCCGTGGCGCGCATCTCGCGCAGCCAGCTCACGACTTGCGTGTTGTACGGCAGGGTCGTGACGTCGATGCTCACGTGCTCGGCAAGCCGCGACTTCAGTCCGGGCTTGCCGCCGCTCGAGAGCCATTGCAGCGGCTTGTAGAACTTTTGCGGAAACGATCTCAGAAAGGCGAATCCGCTCTCGACGAGAATGTCGGAGTGGATCAGCGTACCGTCGAGATCCACGACAATGGGCTTGTTCATACAATTCGCGTCGGGTGATCGGTTAAGCCCACAGCGCGTCCGGTCCCAACCAGGGAAGGGCGAATCGGGCGCGACAGAATCCTCCGCTTGCTGGCGCAATCTAGCACAATCTGTAACAAGAACGGTTCGTCGCACCGCGCTTTGCGCCACCTCGCGCGGTTGCCGAAAACATCGACATTGAGGACAATCTGACGTCTTCCACTCGTCGATGCGGTCCGTTTTCCTTTCGTGGCGCGGACACCCCCCTTGTCCGATGAACGCGAACGCCCCGCAGAACCGATCGGCGCCTCAGTCCGATCCCGCCATCACCCTCAGCATTTCCATCGTCGTCTACCGGCCGGATGCCGCGCTGCTCGCGCGCACCGTCGAAACGCTCGAAACCGCGCTCGCGCAGTTGCACGACGTCGCCGGGCGCCCGTGCCTGTATCTGATCGACAACGGTAATCCCGGCGAACTCGCCGACCTGCCGGCGCCCTCGGACGCCGAATTCGACACCGTGGTGCTGAAAGGGCACGGCAACGTCGGCTACGGGCGCGGACACAATCTCGCGATCGCGCGCGCGGACAGCCGCTATCACCTGATCCTGAATCCGGATGTCGAGCTCAACGCGGACGGCCTGCGCCGCGCGCTCGCGTTTTTGCGCGACTCGCCGGAAACGGGGCTGCTCGCGCCGTGGATCGGCGGAGACGACGGCCGTCAGCAGTTTCTCTGCCGCCGCTATCCGACGGTGCTCGATCTCTTCGTGCGCGGCTTTCTGCCGTCCGCGCTGCGCAAACCGTTCGCGCGCCGCCTCGCGCGCTACGAGATGCGCGACGTCATCGGCGAGAACAACATCGTGTGGGACCCGCCGATCGTGAGCGGCTGTTTCATGCTCTTCAGAAGCGACGTGCTCAAGTCGCTCGGCGGCTTCGATCCGCGCTATTTCCTGTATTTCGAAGACTACGATCTGAGCCTGCGCACGCGCCGGGTCGCGCGCATCGCGTATGTGCCGTCGGTGCGCATCCTGCATCACGGCGGCGGCGCGGCGAAGAAGGGCTCGGTGCATATCAAGCTCTTCGTCACGTCGGCGTACCGGTTCTTCAACCGCTTCGGCTGGAGATGGCTATGAGCGAAACCGGCCGACGCATCGCGATCACCGGCGCCAACGGCTTCGTCGGCCGCGCGGTGAGCCGGGCGCTGCTCGCGCGCGGCATCCGCGCGACCGGGCTCGTGCGGCATGACGCGCAGTGCGAACCGGGCGTCGATGTACGGCATATAGACGGCCTCGACTCGATCGCGCCCGACGCCTTTGCAGGCTGCGACGCGGTGATCCATCTCGCCGCGCGCGTCCATGTGATGACCGACGCCGCCGCGCAAAAGACCTCCGAGGCGCTGCTGAACGCGTACCGCGCGATCAACGTCGACGGCACGCTCGCCGCCGCCGAAGCCGCGCGCCGCGCCGGCGTCGCGCGCTTCGTCCTGATGAGCAGCATCAAGGCGCTCGGCGAAAGCGACCCGGGCCGCCCGTTCACCGAAGACGACACGCGCAGTCCGCCCGATGCCTACGGCGTCTCGAAAGCCGAAGCCGAAGTGAAACTGCTCGAATTCGGCAGCCGCACGGGGCTTGAGATCGCGATCGTGCGGCCGCCCCTCGTCTACGGTCCCGGCGTGCGCGCCAATTTTCTGGCGATGATGCGCGCCATCGCGCGCGGCATCCCGTTGCCGCTCGGTGCAATCGATGCGCGTCGCAGTCTCGTCTCCGTCGACAATCTGGCGAGCGCGACGATCGAATGCGCGCTCAATCCCGCCGCCGCGGGACGCCTGTTCCATGTCACCGACGGCTACGATCCGAGCGTCGCCGAACTCGCGCGCAAGCTCGGCGCGCATCTCGGCAGGCCCGCGCGGCTCGTGCCGGTTCCGGCCGGACTGCTGCGCGGCCTCGCTCGCGTTGCCGGAAAGACCGCGCAGATCGACCGGCTGACTGGCAGCCTGCGGGTCGATTCGCACCGTATCCGCGACGCGCTCGGCTGGCAGGCGCCGCAATCTCTCGATGAAGGTCTGGCCGCCACGGCCGCGTGGTTTCGCTCGACGCGCGGGCAATGAACGCTTCGCGCCGGCCGAAACCGCCGGTCGCGAACGTTAAAATACGCGCTGCTTCCACACCGGCATTGCAAGGTTCCTGACAGCTTCAGTCAGCGCGATTTTTCCTTGTTCGTCAGATATTTAAACTAAATGCGGCGAGCGTTCGCGTATGCTTTCGGGTTTTTCCCGAGCGAAGAACTGCCGGGACGACCAGGCCTCGTTTTCGACAACTCATAACATTGCATGCTGCATTCGTATTTTGAAGCTTCGCCGCTGCTGGCCGCGGTGTCCGTTGCGGTACTGGCGCTCGCCGCGTGCGCGCTGATTCTCCGTACGCTCATCCACACCGGCCTCGCGTGGCGTCTCGCCACCGATATTCCCAACGAACGCTCGCTGCACGAACGGCCCACGCCGCGCGTCGGCGGATGGGGCATCGTGCCGGTCGCGGTGATCGCACTTCTGGTCGCGGCACCGTCGATGTGGCTCGTCGCAGCGTGCGCCGTCTTCCTCGCCGCCGTATCGCAAATCGATGATCGCCGCGGCCTGCCCGCGCGCGCGCGCTTCGCGGCGCATATCGTCGCGGTGGCGCTCGTCATCGTCGTGCATCCGGCGCACGTGCCGTGGTGGGCGCTCGCGCTGGTCGGCTTTCTGATGCTGTGGCTCGTCAATCTGTACAACTTCATGGACGGTTCGGACGGGCTCGCCGGCGGCATGGCGCTATTCGGCTTCGGCGGTTACGCGCTCGCGGCACTCGCCGGACCCGCGCCGCAAGCCGATCTCGGCCTCGCGAGCCTGGCCATCGCGGGCGCGGCGGCCGGATTTCTGACCCTCAATTTCCATCCGGCCCGGATTTTTCTCGGCGATGCCGGGTCTATTCCCTTGGGGTTTCTCGCGGGCGCGCTCGGCTATTGGGGCTGGCAACGGGGCGCGTGGCCGGTCTGGTTTCCGGCGCTCGTGTTTTCGCCTTTCATCGCGGATGCCACGGTCACGTTGTTGCGCCGCCTCGCGCGCGGCGAAAAATTCTGGCAGGCCCACCGCGAGCATTACTATCAGCGCATGGTGCGCCTTGGAATGGGGCACGCGCGCACCGCGCTCACGTGGTATCTGTTCATGCTGGCGGGCATAATGCTCGCGAATGGGGCGCTGCGGTTTTCTCTCGCGGGGCAGTGGGCGGCAGTTGCGGGCTGGGCAGTCGTGGTTGTGGCAGCGGGCGCGGTGGTCGACGCGCGTTGGCGGCGTCATGCGACGCGCCATTCCGACCAATCTTGAGGGTCCATGCTGATGAATCGAATAAAAGCTACATGGCTATCGGCGGGCGCGTTCGGCTTCGATCTCGTGGCCGTCGTCGGATCCTGGCTCATCGCTTATCTGCTGCGCTTCAACGGCGCCGTGCCGCATGACTTCCGTCATGGCGCGCTCGCGGCGCTCATCTGGGTCGTACCGGTCTACGCCGTCGTCTTCCGCGTCTTCGGGCTGTATCGCGGCATGTGGGTGTTCGCGAGCCTGCCCGACCTCATGCGCATTTCGAAATCCATCGTCGTGGGCGCGCTCATCGTGATGGTGGGCGCCGTGATGTCGCAGCCGACGCCGATCATTCCCCGCTCGGTGCTCATCGTTTCTCCGCTCCTGCTCTTCCTGGCGATGGGCGGCGCGCGCGCACTCTATCGCGCGAGCAAGGAGTTCTACCTGTACGGCGGCCTCGTCGGACAGGGCAAGCCGGTGATCGTGCTCGGCGCGGGCACGGCGGGCGCGATGCTCGTGCGCGAGCTGGCGCGTTCGAGCGAATGGCGCCTCGTCGGCCTGCTCGACGACGATCCCGGCAAGCAGGGCCGCGAAGTGCTCGGACACAAGGTGCTCGGCTCGTTCGGCGATCTGTCGCGCGTTGCCGAACAGTTGAAGGTCGACTACGTGATCATCGCGATTCCGTCGGCGTCGGTCGAGGAGCAGCGGCGCGTTGCCACGTTGTGCGTGCGCGCCGGCGTGAAGGTAATGGTGCTGCCCGCGCTCACGCCGCTCACGCAAGGCCAGAATTTCCTGTCGCGCGTGCGGCAGATCGACTTGGAAGACCTGCTCGGCCGCGAGCCGGTGAAGATCGACATGCCGCACGTCGAGCAACTGCTGCACGGGCGCGTCGTGATGGTGACGGGCGCGGGCGGCTCGATCGGCTCGGAACTGTGCCGTCAGATTCTGCGTTTCTCGCCGGCGCAACTGGTCGCCTACGACCTTTCCGAGTACGCGATGTATCGCCTGATCGAGGAACTGCACGAGCGGTTTCCGGAGTGCTCGGTGATTCCGGTCGTCGGCGATGCGAAGGACTCGCTGCTGCTCGATCAGACGATGGGACGCTTCACGCCGCACATCGTCTTCCATGCAGCCGCCTACAAGCACGTCCCGCTGATGGAAGAGCAGAACGCATGGCAGGCGGTGCGAAACAACGTGCTCGGCACGCTGCGCGTCGCGCGCGCGGCGATACGCCACGACGTGCGCCATTTCGTCCTGATTTCCACGGACAAGGCGGTCAACCCGACCAACGTGATGGGCGCCTCCAAGCGTCTCGCCGAAATGTCGTGCCAGGCGTTGCAGCAATCCGCGCCGCACACGCAGTTCGAGACGGTGCGCTTCGGCAACGTGCTCGGCAGCGCGGGCAGCGTGATCCCGAAGTTCCAGCAGCAGATTTCGAAAGGCGGGCCGGTGACCGTCACGCATCCGGAAATCACGCGCTTCTTCATGACAATTCCGGAAGCCGCGCAGCTCGTGTTGCAGGCGTCGAGCATGGGGCGCGGCGGCGAAATTTTTATCCTCGACATGGGCCAGCCCGTGAAGATCGTCGATCTCGCGCGCGACCTGATTCGTCTCTACGGCTTTTCGGAAGAGCAGATCCGCATCGTCTTCACGGGCCTGCGCCCCGGCGAGAAGCTCTACGAGGAACTGCTCGCCGACGACGAAACCACCACGCGCACGCCGCATCCGAAACTGCGCATCGCGCAGGCGCGGGGCGTGCCGAACGATTTCATCGACGAGTTGCTGCCCTGGCTCATGCAGCATCGCGTGCTTTCCGACGAAGAAGTGCGCCGCGACCTGCGCCGCTGGGTGCCGGAATATCAGACGGCGACGCTGCCCGTCCTGCAGAGCGTCGCGGCCGTGCAGACGGCGCGCGAGCGCGGCGCGGCGGGCTGACGCGGACGGTCGACGCATGACGACGCTCGACGATGTTCATGCGCTGACCCATGCGGGCTCGCTGTTGTCGCCGGGCGGCGAGATCGTCGCACCGTACGATCTCGAAGTTGCGCACGCCGATGCCTCCGGTTTTTCCGCCTTGCCCGCCGATATCCTGAACGCGGGCCGCGCCCCCTTCGACGCTGACTACGCGCAAGCGAGCCGCGTGCATCTCGTCAACGCGTTCGGCGTCACGCTCGGCGATTCGATCATCGGGCTTTCGGCGCTATCGGCGGTGAAACGCCTTCATCCGCATCTTCGATTCACGATCTATCGACCGGCCCGCGCGCCACGTCACGTGCAGCGTCTCTACGCGCTCGCCGCGCCGCGCCTTGCCGATCTGATCGATTTACCCGTGCCGCTCGCGAGCCTGCCTGCCGATGAACCGAAGATCGACATCGGCAATCAGCTTTTCTGGCCGCGTTTCGCTTCGATGCCGATGATCGACTTCTTCCTCTGGGCGATGGGCGTCGCGCCCGACAGCATCGCCGCCGGCGACAAGCGCAATCGATGGCTCGCCGATGTGCCGCTCGCCGCCATCGAGAGCGCGCCCTACGCGCTGTTCTGCCCGGACGCGAGCACGCCGGTGCGCAGCATTCCCGCGTCGATGCGCGCGCGTATCGTCGCGCGCCTCGCGGACGAAACCGGCATGCCGGTGCTCGGCTTCGGCGCGGTGGATCATCCGCGCTATCGCGACATTGCGCCGCTTTGCATCGATACGGACGATTTTCTCGCGTGGGTCGGGCATGCGCGCTATCTGGTCACGGCGGACACGGCGGCGCTGCATATCGCGGCCGGCTTCGACGTTCCGACGACCGCCTTCTTCACGACGATTCCCGCCTTCATGCGCGCGCGCGATTACACGAACTGCGTCGCGGTCGAATTCGCGTTGCCGCATCTGCAAGGCATTCATGCGAGCGCGCGGCCCGCGGACCTGGACGCTATCGAACGCGCGTATCGCGACTACGACTGGCGCGCGATGCCTTTTGCGCGCGAGGCATCGCTCAGCCCGGCGAGCCGTTGACCTGAAACGACGGCAGCCGCCCATACAGCTGCGCAACCCAGTCGATGAACACGCGCACGCGGCGCGGCTGATGCCGATTGGCCGCATACAGCACCGACACCACACGCGGATACGACGGATACGCGCTCAGCACTTCCCTGAGCGCGCCGCTTCTGATGAGCGGATCGAGCGTATAGCTCGAACTCTGAATCAGGCCGAGTCCCGTCACGCCCGCTGCGATATACGAATCGCCGTCGTTCACGGCAATCTTGTGCTTCATCGGGACGATGCGCGTTTCGCCATCGACGACGAATTCCCAATTGCGCACGCGCCCCGAGTTGTTGAGCACATAGCCGACGGCGAGGTGCTGGTCGAGGTCGTCGAGCGACGCCGGCTCGCCGTGCTTCTCGATATATCCCGGCGACGCGCACGTGATCTGCTTATAAGCGCCGATGCGTTTCGCGACGAGCCCGACGTCGCCGACCGCGCCCACGCGCACGACGCAATCGACCGCTTCCTCGACAAGATCCACTTGCCGGTCCGTGAGCAGCAGCTCGACGCCGATATCCGGATACGCCGCGAAAAAATCCGGCAGCGCGGGAATGATCGTGTTCTTCGCCATCACCTGCGGCAGGCTCACTTTGACGTTGCCCTTGGGACTGAGCTTCGAATGCGAGAGCGACGCTTCCATGTCGTCCACTTCGCCCAGCACGCGTACGCAGCGCTCGTAATAGGCTTCGCCGTCCTCGGTGATGCTGATGCTGCGCGTCGTGCGATTGATGAGGCGTGCGCCGAGATGCGCTTCGAGTGCCTGAAGCGTGCGTGAGACGCTCGCGGGAGGCAGGCGCAGGGCGTCGGCGGCTTTCGAGAAACTGCCCGCCTCGACGACCCGCGCGAAGACTTTCATTGCGAGAAAGCGGTCCATGCTCGGGTTCCGGAAACGTGAACGCGCGCCTCTTGGGGGCGCGCGCGAAAGAAGAGCGTGACTTTTAAAGCGACGATCATACTTGGGATCGCCTCTGCGCGCGCCTTCACCGGGCGGGTGGTGAATCTAAAGCCCGGAGCCCTGACAAAGCCACCACGAGTAGTGTTCGATCATCCGCTGAAACGGCGCGTGATGGCCGTAAGCGATCGACGATACGGCAAGCAGTCCGCAACCCGCGACGAGCGCGCGCGGCATCTTGCGCGGCCGGTCGAAAACGCGCATGAGGAAGAGGGCGGCGATGACCGCGCCGAGCACCCAGCCCGCGACGACTTCCGCGGGCGTATGCGCGTCCTGAATGACGCGGCTCGCGCCGATCGCCGCTGCGAGCGCAAGGCCGCCCGCCGCGCCCAGCCGATGCCAGCCGCCGCCTAAGCCGCTGAACAGCAGTCCGCCCGCGACCGTATAGATCGATGCGGCGAGCATCGTATGACCGCTGATCATGCGCAACTGGATGGCGGCGATTTCGAGGCCGCACCCGGCATACAGCATCTTCGAGAGACCGACGAGCCCCATGCCGATCGCGAGCAGGATCGCCCAGCGCAACGCGAGACGCGCGTCCACGGTGCGCAGCCACAGCGCGCAGACGAGCGCGAGCGGAAGCATGAAGGCTGCATCGCCCAGATTCGAAAGCGTCCAGAGTACCTGTGATTCCATGCGTATCCGTTATGGGCAGGCTCGCGGGCTCGACCGACGCCGTTATGAAGTGTCGCCCAGCTTTCGGCGGCCGGCCATGCGGTATTCGGTCGGCGAAATCGACAGTCGCTTGCGGAAGATCTTGGCGAGGCCGTCGCCGCTGCCCGCGCCGCAGCGCCGTGCGATCTTGTCGATCGGCAAGTCGGTCGCGGCGAGCAACATGCAGCTCGCATCGAGCCGGGCACGCAGCAGGTATTCCGATGGCGTGAGCCCGATCTGCGCCTTGAAGCGGCGCAGGAAATTGCGCTCGCTCATCGCGGCGACGCGTGCGGCGTCGGCGATCGAGATCGGCCGCACGTAATTCTCGCGAATCCAGCGCGCGGCCGCGTCGATCTTCTGGCGTACGCCGCCGGCTTCGGTATCGTCAAGCACGGTGGCGAGCTTTTGCCATGCGCCGGGAATCGAGCGCTCCGAGACTTCACGCGCGAGCGCGGCGCCGTGATCGCGCTTGATGATCGACAGCGCCGCTGCGATCGGCCCTTTCGGATCGTCGAGCGTGAGCGTCTGCTCGGCGATGAAAAGCGGGTTCGACAACATGGACGGCCGCGCGCTGCGCTCGGGCCCTCCGGTGAAATCGAGCGAGCGGTTCTGCACGCTGAGATTGGCCGCGGCGAGAATGTGCGCGCCCTCGCCGATCGCCTTGATGAACGGGATCTTCGGCGCCACGCGGCCGAGCCGCTTTCTCAGCACGGCGTCGTTTCGCGCATGGCGCGCACCCACGCCGCCCGCGATGAAAAGCGCGTCGCACTCGTTCATCCAGCGCGTTTCGAGCCCTTCTGTCCAGATGCGCATCGAGCAACTGCTCGCCACGCTGCCGCCTTCGCTCGATACGAAGCGCAGCGAATAGTTCGGCGCTTCGGCGCGCTCGCCGGCTTCGGCGGGCATGCGAACCTGATTCGCGACCGAGAAGACCTCGGAGATCGAACTGACTTCGACGAGCGAAAAATCCTCGAAGATCAGAATGCCGATCCGTTTTGCCGCGCTGGCCATATCGGCGGGCGGCGTGTCGGGCGCGACGGCGCGCACGACCTGAAGCCTGCCCGTACCATTGGCGTACACCATCGACTTCTCCCCTGTGCGGACCGGGCCGGCGTTGTCACGCCTTGTGCGGGTCCGGTCCATGAAGGAACGTAAGTAGCGGGAAAGTGAGCTTACATGGGTCGCACTATACGCGGCGCCCAACAGTCGCCGCGCCCCAAGTCCGAAATTGACGAACTGTTGGCAGATGATCTCGGTACGCGAGGAATAGGCTCACATCCATCCAGTCGTGTGACGGAATCGGGCGATGTGTCTTCGACGAGAAGTGACGCGACCGGATCGAAATTTCTTGGCGGAAAGGGTGGGCGGCGCGCAGCAATGCGCGCCGTTTGTCCTTCGGCGCGTGCTTTGCCGGATCAGCGGAAATACGCCTTCGTGTACTCGTGCACGTCGTCGCGCGCGAGTATCTCGTCGGGCATGAGCCATCGATAGTCGCTGTGCTGGTCGAAGCGGCCGATCGGTACTTTGCCGCTCAGGGTCATCGAATACGCGAGCACGATGTAATGCGTGCCGATATGCTCGGCGCCCGCGAAGTTGTCGTCGTACAGATGCTCGTACACGCCGAAGAAACGCGCGGCCGATCGCTGCGCGCTCGCGACGCCGAGCTCGTTGTGGACGATGCGCTTGAACGCGGCGTCGAGCGATTCGTTCTTGGTGATGCGCCCGCCCGGCACGAACCACGTGCCTTGCGCAGGCCGGTTGCGCCGATGTCCGAGGAGAATGCGCCGGTTGCCGTCGGTGACGATCAGATCGATCGCCACGAGCGGCGTGAGCCGCACCACCGTCAGGAAGTCCGCGTTGCTCAGCATCGTTGCTCCGTGTTTGCGATCGTCGTGCGCGAGGCAAGCGCCGGTGAAAGTGCACGCCCGTCACAGCGCAAACGATGATGCCTGCGCCACCGCATGACCGTGCGTACGCGCACGCGCCGACGTGCTTCGTCCGAAAGACGCGACGGGGTCGTCGGCGTGTAGCGACGGTGCACATCTTCGGATCGATTCTCATGAGTGAAACAAGCAAGGCTGACGAATTCGGTCGTCACAGGCCCGTGCACGGACGGCAAACTTGACCGATTCGCACGCGCTCGCCGCGCGCAAAAATCCCGCCGCGCGATTTGCGAACGTGCGCGCGAATTGAGCGGCCCCCGCGCGAAGCGTGCAAAGGTTTGATTGGACGATTCGAAAATCGTGTCGCCGCGTGCGCCGCCGCAAAACACCATCAGACGCCGTAGCGGAGAGCGCCCCGTGTCCCGCGCCCATGCAGCTTCGGCGCTGCGATCCGCTTATTGCGGCGCAACATCCAACGTCATATGAAAATACCGCATTACGCCATTCAATAAAACCCAGTTGTTTAATTGAAAATGGCTCGATTGTCAGTCTTCCGATTAATGATTAATCCGTGGTAGTTAATAGGCGATCAAATCCTACTTTTAAACCGGCGTGTCAAATGCCTATTACATCCGGTTCCGAAATGTAACGGAAAATCCAAAATTTTCCGATTCCCCGCAGTACGAACGTCCGCTTTTTCGCCATTCGATGTTTCAAAATTGAATCAATTTATTTGATCTGACATGTCGTCCGGCTTGCCGCCAAACCGCGCAGAGCCGCCGCCCGTGGCATGGGGGCCGCGCACCTGTCCGATCTGGCGGCGCGTCAACCAGATTCCACTAGGCTGCCGTCAGCCTTTGTATGACGGATGAATTGTGATAATCACCGCCTTGAAAACGGCGTTCCAGAATTTGGGGAGGGATTTCAATGTGCGCTCACCCTCACATCGGAACAGATTCTGTGGTTTAAGCGCGAAAATCTAGAGCACAAAAAAGATTGTCTGCTTATTATTCAAGCCAGCGGATCGATTCCGCCAACACTTCGTTCCAATCGGTCACGGCAACCCGGCGAAGTTCGGGAAAGTCCATTGATGCGCCGCAATGGCCGAGAAACTCTTCCGCGCCTTCCAAGATGCAAAGCTGCAGAGGATGACCATGCCTTACGCCACTCTAGAACCCGCCGTCATGGGTTGGACGCCTCCCGCGACGAAAACGTCGCAGACCGAGGTCCGCCAGATCGCGATCCTGCTGTTCGACGGTTTTTCCCTGCTCGGCGCGGGGATCGTCGCGGAGGTCTTCCACATGGCGAACGAGTTCGCGTCGGTGAAGTCCCGGCCGGACTGCAGCTATGACGTGCGGTTCCTGTCTGTCGAGGGCGGCAACGTGGCGTGCTCGTCGTCGGTGCGCGTGTGGACGGACGGCCTGGACGCGCGTCATTACGGCGGCTTCGATGCGCTCTTCGTCGCGGGCGGCCGCGGCGCCGACGACGCCGCGAAGGACGATCGCATCATCGAATGGCTGCGCCGCGTGCAGTCCAAGACGACGGTCGTGCGCGCCATTTCCGAGGGCCGCAAGGTGCTCGACGCGGCGGGCATCGGCCAGGCGCAGGACGCGCAGGCGCGCTTGGGCAACGCCATGCATCTCGTGCGCGACGAGCAGCAGGGCGACGCGGGCGACCGCTACGAATCCATGAAGGGCGCGCTCCTGATCGTGAAGCGCGACCTGGGCATCGACGTGTCACGCAGCGTCGCCGAGCGCCTGATGCCCGGCTCCGCCGCGAAGCTCGTGTCGATTCTCGGCGACAGCGGCGCGGCGTCCGCGGGCGACAAGATCCGAGCGGCGGCGCGCTGGCTGCAGGACAACTGCGAACGGCCGATTTCGGTCGTCGATGCGGCGCAGGTGGCCGCGATGAGCGAGCGCAACTTTTTGCGCCGCTTCAAGATCGAGATGGGCATCACGCCATCCGATTATTTGCTGCAGGCGCGCCTCGCCGTGACCTGCGCGCTTCTGACGGATTCGGAACTGCCGGTCGACAAGATCGCGCGCAGAAGCGGCATGGGCAACGGCGACAGGCTCGCGAAGATTTTCCGCAAGCGTCTTCTGATCTCTCCGACGGAATACCGGATGCAGAGCAGGCGCGAGGCGAACGGCTGACCCGCGCGAAGTGTGACGTGGGCCGCGCTGACGCCGACTATGGCGTAAAGCGTCGGATGTTTGGCCGGACCCGATCGGTCCGGCACTTAATCATTTCCCGGACGGCATTGCCGTTCGAACGAATTTGCAGGCAGGAGAGTCCTCTATGACGAATGAAGCACGCACGAAGGGCGAGTTGGAGCAGGGAGCAGCGGGTGTCGAGGCGAGCCTGGCCGGACTGGCCGGGCCGTGCCGCCGCCTCGTTCCTGTGATCCTCGCCGGCGGCTCGGGCACGCGCCTGTGGCCGATGTCGCGTGAACAGTTCCCGAAGCAGCTGATCGGCGTCATCGGTCACGACTCGTTGTTGCAGGCCACGGTTTCGCGGCTGAAAGGCTTTGCGGGCGACTTCAGGGTGGATGGCGAGCCGATCATCGTGTGCGGCGAGGAGCATCGTTTCACGACGGAAGAGCAGACGCGCGAAAGCGGCGTCGACGCACGCATCATCGTCGAGCCGGCGCGCCGCGACACCGCGCCCGCGCTCACGCTCGCGGCGCTCGCCGCGGTGAAGGACGGCGAGGACGCGATCATGGTCGCGATGCCGGCCGATCACTCAATCGCCGACATTCCCGCGCTGCATCGCGCGATCGCGATCGCGGCGGAGCATGCGGAGCGCGGCGTGATCGCGACGCTCGGCATTCCGCCGACGCGCCCCGACACCGGCTTCGGCTACATCCGTCTGGGCGACGCGCTCGACGATGGCGCGCACGAGATCGATCGCTTCGTCGAGAAGCCCGCGGCCGAGCTCGCCGCGCAATATGTCGCGGCGGGCACGTACTGGTGGAACAGCGGCATCTTCATCGTGCGCGCGAGCGTGTGGCTCGCGGCACTCGGGAAGCTCAACGCCGATATGTACGCGGCTTGCTCGGCCGCCGCGAAGGAAGGCGAGGACGACGGCAAGTTCTTCCGTCCGCAGGCCGCGCAATTCGGCCGCGCGCCGTCCGACTCGATCGACTATGCCGTGATGGAACACATCGGCACGCCGACGAAGCCGTGCGACGGCATCGTCGTGCCGCTCGTCGCGGGCTGGTCGGATCTCGGCTCGTGGGACGCCGTGTGGGACGCGATGGACAAGGACGAGTCCGGCAACGTCGCGAGCGGCCGTGTCGTGTTCGAAGGCGCGACATCGAGCTATGCGCGCTCCGAAGGCGGACGGCTCGTCGCGTGTGTCGGCACGACCAACGTGATCGTCGTCGAGACGGACGACGCCGTGCTCGTCGCGGACCGTTCGCGCGTGCAGGACATCAAGGGGCTCGTTGCGCGCATCCGCGAGCAGCATGCGCCCGAAGCGGACACGCATCGCAAGGTGCGCCGTCCGTGGGGCTTCTACGATTCGATCGAGCACGGCGAGCGCTTTCAGGTGAAGCGCATCGTGGTGTCGCCGGGTTCGAAGCTGTCGTTGCAGATGCATCACCATCGCGCGGAGCACTGGATCGTCGTGTGCGGCACGGCGCTCGTGACGCGCGGTGAAGAGCAGTTTTTGCTGAGCGAGAACGAATCGACGTTCATTCCGCTCGGTGTGCGGCACCGTCTGGAGAACCCGGGCAAGGTGCCGCTCGAGATCATCGAGGTGCAGTCGGGGAGCTATCTCGGCGAAGACGACATCGTGCGCTTCGACGACACCTACGGGCGCCATTGAGCGCTCGGCGGGCGATGGCATGACGGGTTGATGCGACCGACTTCTTTGCAACGGCTTTCATTCGACAAAGACGGGCGCTACGCGAGGAGGAGACTGAAGAGGGCGGTTAAGGGCTGATTGCGTTCGGGGAAAACAACATGCGCGATTTACAGGGATTGCTCGCGCGCCTGTTCGACGTCGTGATGATCGTCGGCGGCGCGGCAGTGGCGTCGCAAATCAGGTTCGAGTACATCGAGGCTCACACCTATTCGGTGGCGTTCGTCGCATTCGCGGCGGCGTTCTCGCTCGCGCTCTTTCCTGGTTTTGGCGTCTACCAGTCGTGGCGCGGCCGCAGCAAGCTTCAGCTCGCGTGCCAGGTCTCGCTCGGCTGGCTCGTCGTGCAGGGCTGCGCGCTCGCGCTCATGTTCTCCCTGCATCGACTCGACTACGTGTCGCGCCTCTGGTTCGCCTACTGGACCGCGATGTCCGGCGGCCTCATGATCGCCGGGCGTCTCATCACGCACGCGATCCTCGCGCACATGCGCCACGCCGGCCTGAACCTTCAACAGGTGGCGATCGTCGGTTGCGGCAGGCATTGCGATTCGATCCTGCGCAAGATCGAGCGCTCGCCGGACGCGGGCTTTCGCATGCGCGCCGCGTTCAATGCGGCGCCGGCCAAGGCACGGCTCAACACGCGCCTGCCGGTGTACGACGACTTCGACGAATTCGTCAACTTCGTGCGCACGCAGAACGTGCACGAGGTGTGGCTTGCGCTGCCGCTTTCCGAAGAGCGCACGATCCTGCGCTTCGTGAACGAATTCCGCGACGATCTGCTCAACGTGCGCTTCATTCCGGATGTGCGCAGCCTTGCGCTCTTCGAAAGCGGCGTGACCGATCTCCTCGGCGAGCCCGCCATCAATCTGGTCGCGTCGCCGCTGTCGGCGTCCGCGCAGTTGCAGAAGGAACTCTTCGACCGCGCGTTCGCGCTCGGCGCGATCATCGCCGTTTCGCCGGCGCTGATCTGCATCGCGCTCGCGATCAAGCTGACTTCGCGCGGGCCCGTGCTTTTCCGGCAACGCCGCAAGGGCGCGGATGGCCGCGTCTTCACCATCTACAAGTTCCGTTCGATGCGCATGCACACGGAACAGGCCGGGGTGCTCCGCCAGGCCACGCGCGGCGATCCGCGCGTGACCCGTGTCGGGGCATTCCTGCGCCGCACCAGCCTCGATGAGCTACCGCAGTTCTTCAACGTTCTGCGTGGCGACATGTCGGTCGTGGGCCCGCGTCCACACGCGCTTGAACATGACGACCTGTATCAGAAGGTCGTATCGGGGTACATCCATCGTTACCGGATCAAGCCAGGCATCACCGGCTGGGCCCAGGTCAACGGTTTTCGTGGAGAAACGGATCGGATCGAAAAGATGGAAGGACGCGTCGCTCACGATTTGTACTACCTGGGTAACTGGTCGTTCGGACTCGATATGAGAATCATTGCCGCAACGATCTTCAAGGGACTACGCCACACCAACGCTTACTGATGCAGGGGACGACCATTATGCACAATCAACAACAACCGGGCACCACCTCCATGGCCGCCAACACCAACGTGTCGCGTATCTTCCGCCTCACGAGCCTGGCTGCGGCAGCTTCCATCTCCGTGATCCTGACGGGTTGCGGGCTCGCGCCGGGCATGCACATGGAAAAGCCGGCCGCGCTCGTCGAGACGTCGAACGATCAGGGTGATCCGGCCACCACGACCAACATTCCGATCACGACGATCGACGCCGCGCTCGTGAAGAAGATGCGCACCGCGCAGCCTTCGGCCGCGACCGATCCGAACGCTTCGCTCTACGGCAAGCCGGCGCCGTACAAGCTGGGCGTCGGCGACGTGCTGCAGATCACGGTGTGGGATCACCCCGAGCTCGTCGCGGCACTCGGCCAGCCTGCGCAGCAGACGCGCACCTCGGATGCCGCACCCGGCTTCGTCGTCGATGCGGACGGCAATCTGCAGTTCCCGTACGTGACCCGTCCGCTGCATGTCGCGGGCAAGACCGAGACGCAGGTTCAGCGCGAGCTGTACTCGGAGCTCTCGAAGGTGTTCGTGAAACCGCAGGTGACGGTGCGCGTCGCGTCGTTCCGCGCGTCGCAGGTGTATATCGACGGCGACGTGCGCACGCCGGGCGCGCAACAGATCAACGACATTCCGATGACGCTCACCGAGGCGATCGGGCGCGCGGGCGGCTTTGCGACGACGGCGGACCAGAGCCGCGTCACGCTGATCCGCGACGGCGTCACGTACAACATCAACATGGCCGGCATGACGGCGAAGGGCCGCAGCCCGTCGGACATCATGCTCAGGCCGGGCGATGCGCTGCGTGTCGATTCGCGCGACGAAAACGGCGTCTACGTGATGGGCGAAGTGACCAAGCCCGCCACCGTCATCCCGATGCGCAACGGCAAGCTCACGCTTTCGGACGCGATCTCGCAGGCGGGCAGCTTCAATCCGGAAACGTCGGACCCGCGCGAGCTTTACGTGATCCGCAACGGCCAGACGGACAACCCGGAGGTCTACAAGCTCGATGCGCGTTCGCCGGTATCGATGCTGCTCGCGAACAACTTCGAACTGCAGCCGCATGACGTCGTGTACGTGGACAACAACGGGCTCGTCCGCTTCTCGCGCGTGCTGAACCTGCTCTTGCCGGCGATCAACGCGGGTCTGACGGCGGCCGTGCTGACGAAATAAGTGGATTGACCGCAGGCGTTTGACCGGCGCGCGCGGGGGCGCGCCGGAGCATCATTGTTCGACTCAAAAAAATACAAGCGAGCGAGATCATGGCGATGAACTTTGATACGCGGTATACGGACGTATCGACAGCCGACGAGTTGCGGCTGTCCGATTATCTGGCCGCGGTGATGCGCAACTGGAAGCTCGTGACGTTCGTCATGCTCGCCGTGGTCGCGCTCGGAACCGCCTACGCCTACCTCGCGCCGCCGACCTACAAGGCGGACGCGATGATCCAGGTCGACGAGGCCAGCGGCAACAAGCCGAGCGCCAGCGCCAATGCGGCGCAGGCCGTCGTGCCGCAGCTCACCGATACGAAATCCATCACCGCCGCGCAGATCGAGTTGTTGCGCTCGCGCCTCTTCATCGACGACACGGTGCGGCGCATGCATCTCGACATCAGCGCGTCGCCGCGTTCGTTTCCGGTCGTCGGCAAGCTCGTCGGCAACGTATTCTCGATGCTGAACAAGCCGGTTCCATCGGGATATCTGTCGCGCTTTGCATGGGGCGACGAAGAGATCGACGTGCCGCGCTTCGACACGCCGAAGACGCTCTACGACAGAAAGTTCACGCTCGTCGCCGGTGAACGCGGCGCATACGTGTTGCAGGACCCGGACGGCCTGGGAATTCTCACCGGCCATGTCGGCCAGGAAGCCTCCGGCATGACGCCGCAAGGCCCCATCACGCTCAAGGTCGACAAGCTCACGAGCAAGCCCGGCGTGCAGTTCGACTTGCAGCGCTTCTCGACGCTCACGACCATCGACCGTCTGCAAAAGCGTCTCACCGTGGCGGAGACCGCATTGCAATCGGGCATCATCGGCGTGTCTCTGGAAGGTAGTAATCCGAAGGAAATCGCCGCGATCGTCAATAACATCGCGAACCGCTATGTGGAGCAGGATACGCAGAAGCGCTCGGCCGAAGCCGAGCACACGCTCGCGTTTCTGGAACAGCAACTGCCGGTCGTGAAGAAGCAGCTCGACGAAGCCGAGCAGCGCTACAGCGCGTTTCGCAACAAGCAAGGGTCGGTGGATCTCTCCGAGGAAAGCCGGCTTCTGCTGCAACAGATCGTCGATAACAAGACGAAGCTCTCGGACTTGCAGCAACAGCGCGCGGAGCTGTCGCTGCGCTTCACGGCGAATCATCCGTCGGTCCAGGCGCTCGATGCGCAGATCGCCGCGCTCACCGCCGCGCAGACGCGCCTCGGCAAGAACGTGTCGACGCTGCCCGATACCGAGCAGACCGCGCTGCGCTACACGCGCGACGTGCGCGCGAACAGCGAGCTCTACACGAATCTGCTCAACAGCGTGCAGCAACTGCGCATCGCGAAGGCGGGGCAGGTGAGCAACGTGCGCATCGTCTACCTCGCACAGGTCGCCGACGATCCCGTGCGTCCGAAACGCGCGCTCGTGATCCTGATCTCGGCGGCGATCGGACTCGTGCTCGGCATCATCGTCGCATTCGTCCGCAAGGCGCTGTTTGGCGGCGTCGAGCGTCCGGAAGACATCGAACGGCAACTGGGCACGCGCGTCTTCGCGATCGTGCCGCGCAGCACGCAGCAGCTTCGTCTGCAGCGCCAGGTCGGCATGCGCCGCGAGGGGCTGCACGTGCTCGCCGCGCAAGCGCCGGAAGACGCGGCGGTCGAAGGCATCCGCAGCCTGCGCACGTCGCTGCAATTGCAGCTTTCCGATGCGCGCAACAACGTCGTGATGCTGACGGGCTCGCGTCCGGAAGCGGGCAAGTCGTTCATGTCGGCGAATCTCGCGACGCTCGTCGCCTCGACGAGAAAGCGCGTGCTGCTGATCGACGCCGACATGCGCCGCGGCGACATTCACTCGCACTTCGGCGTGCGCCACTCGCCCGGTCTTTCCGACGTGCTGATGGGCGCCGACGTGATGAGCACGATCCTTCACGACGTGCTGCCCGGCGTCGATCTGATCCCGAAGGGCTCGTTGCCGTCTCATCCGGCGGAGCTGCTTGCGAGCGACCGCCTCGGTGAAATGCTCGCCGAACTGAAGCAGCACTACGATCTCGTGGTCATCGACACGCCGCCGGTGCTCGCGGTGACCGACGCGACGGTGGTCGGCAGGCACGCGGGCACGAGCCTGCTCGTCGTGCGGCACGGCAAGAATCAGGTGCAGGAGATCGGCGAAACGATGAAGCGCCTGTATCACGGCGGCGTGCACATGAAGGGCGTTCTGCTCACCGACGTTCCGCAATCGAAGATATTGATGGGCAGCACGTACGCCGGCTACTACGGCTACGAAAGCATCGCGGAGTGAAAGCCCGCTCGGGCCTGCGGATCTTCAGTAAGGCGACTTGTAGATGTCGCGCGATCGCGCGGCATTCGCCGCTGGCGGATTCAGGCCCGCGGGCGCCGGATAGAGCGCCGCGGCCGCGCTTTTCGGCATCATCATCGCCCGGGCGTCGGCCTTGGGTCGGCTCGGACGCAGCCGCGCGCCGCCCGCGGGATTACCCACATATCCGTTCTGCTGCGCGAGCAGCTTGTCCGTCGCCGATGGATCGGCGGCATCGCCTGCCTGCACGGCCGATGGCACGAGAGCGGTCATGGTCAGCGACAAAAGCGCCGTGCGTAGCGCATGTTTCATGAGTCTCCTCCGGGCTTGCTTGTCGGGTGCGTTGGCGGCGAGCCGCGCACGCATGAACACAGGATATTGCGCGCCGCCGGCCACTAACGCCAAAAACCCTGCGCGAGCGGCCATTCACGCCGGCCGGCACGCAATGCAGCCGCGTATTACGTGCGACGAAAGCGGGCGTCGTTATAATCGCCGTCCGACCTGGTTATTAGGCTGTCCGTCCGTGAAAAAGCTCATCGCTCTCGCACTCGCTTCGGTTGTCCTCACCGCCTGCTCGTCCGTCGAAAAAGAGGAGCAGAAGGAACGTACGTTCCTGCTCTCGCAGCAGACGCTCGATACGGCGCAACGCAACGCGACCGTCGCGTGCCGCGACGCCGCGCAATGCGATGCGGCCTGGAAGCTGACGAAGACTTACGTCGAGCAGAATTCGAAGGAACGCCTGACACGCGCCGACGATGCCGCCATCGAAACGGATATGCCTTCGGGTACCGGCAAGCCGGTGTTCTCGGCGACGCGCATCGCGAACGGCAACGGCGCGACCATCTCGCTCTTCGCGCAATGCAAGGGCATGTATGGCGACGAGCGCGCGCGAGGCTCCGATTTCGACGACTGCGCGAGAAAGATCATTTCCGTGCAGAACGGCTTCGCGCCGTATCTGAGGACGCATCTGCCCGCGCAGTGAATGTGACCGCGTTATCGCGCGGGCAGCGTGCCGGAAGCGCGCGGCGGGTTCGCAGGCAGGATCTCCGGTAGCGGCTCGCCGGGCGGGCGCATGTCGGGCGGCGTGCCGAACCACGGAGGCCGCGGCGGCGGCCGGTGCCCCGCCGCTTCGGCGGCGCGGATCTGCATCGTGTGCGCGATGCGCGCATACGACGCGACGACGAGGCCGAGCGCGACGCCGAACACGACACCCGAGAAGCGGTCGCCGAGCGGATTGCCGCCGATCGACGTCGCGGGCAGCGCCGCGAGCACGAAGAGCGCGCGCCCGAGCACGGGCAGATGCGGCGCATCGGGCGCGCGATGCCGCCACGCGCGGTAGGCCATCGAGCCGCGCCAGAGCGCCCACAGCACGGCGAGCGGCAGCGCGAGGCCGAACAGCAGACCACCCGCGAAGAACTGATAGACCCAGAAGTCGCGGCCGGCCGCCCACTTTCTGATCGCGTAAAAATCCTTCTCGCTGATCAGGCCAGCAAGATCGGGCAAGTACGAAGGCGAATAGCGATAGTCGTGTCCGTAGCCCATGCCGACCATCGTCGAGAGCGTCGAGGATGTGGTCTGATCGACCTGATCCTTCATTTCAGCAAGACGCGCGATCGCGACCGGATCGCGTGCGGGCGGCGCATCCTTCGCGAACGGGATGTACTGCACCCATTGCTGGGCGACGGTCGGGAAGAACGTCGCCGATGCGGCCGCCATTGCGCCGAGCAGCGCGAGGATCACGACCGCGCGCAGGCCGGTGGTGAAGAACAGGCGGATCGAAGGCGCGGCGAGCCACGTCGCGTAGGCGATGAGCAGCACCGTGCCGACGAGCAGGCTGGGCGTGGCGCACAGAATCTCGATGACGAGCGTCGCGAGAAAGATCAGCGCGGCGAACTTCGTGATGCGCTGCGCGAAGACGAACTCGTGCAGCAGCAGCCCTTGGAGACAGAGGAACGTAACCGGGACGGCGTGAATGCTCACGTTCCCGGTTCCATCGGATATCGCGATATCGAAGCCGACGCTGAACACGAGCGATGCGATCATCGCGCCGGTCAACGCGCGCTCGATCTGCTCGATACGTTGCGCATCCCACGGACGGCAGCCGACGAAATAGCCGAGCAGCATCAGCAGGAACGGCAGGATCACGCGGGCGTAGTTGCCTGCTTCGTTACCCTGCAGCAATTGCGTCGCGACGCTGCCGAAGATCGTGAGCAGAAACAGCGAGGTCACGAGCGCGCGCATGCGCGAACGGCGTGCGAAGCGCGGCGCGATCAGGAGAATCGCACAGGCGGCGCCCATCGACGTCACGGTGAGCAGAATATCGACCGTCCTGTTCGCCATCTCCACGCCCTTCAAGTCGAATGCGAGCGGAAGCAGGCAAAGCCATATCCAGAAGACGGCGAACTTGTTGCGCATGACGACCCCGGGAACCCCATTTTTTTGCCGAATATATCAGCGGCCGTTGGCGCGCGCCGTTGCAGCGGCGTCAGGCGACTAGTCTTCGGCGCGAAACGACGGACGCACATGTGCGCCGCACCACGCTTTGTCCGTCGCGTTCCATCGCCACGGTCCGCGACGGCGCGCGCGTCGGGTTCATGTCCGCAAAGCACGGGATTCTGGCGGATCGCCCCCGATTTCCGGACCGAAGATTGAATCACCGGAAGCGACATGTTCCGGCGTGAGACCACTCAATACGTGCGATGTGCGTGCACGCGCCGATACGAGGTAACCCCGGTTTCGGGGCAAGCAGGCCCACGAGGACGTGCGGTTCAGGCCGCGCAAGCCACTCGACAACGAGCGACCCCTCGCAGAAGGGAAACGGCATGGGCCTGTTCGGCGCGACACGCATGCGAAACCCGATCGATCGATACGATTCGATTTCATCCGGGGACTCGCGAGCATCGCCGGGATGAGCGCTGCCGTATCGAGGCAGACCGTCTTCGCACGCCGAAACCGCGCGATTCAACGCTGGCGCGCGCGCCGATTTTCGCGTATCAAATAGGTTCTTGCCGCAAGGCGGGCCGCGTTGCGCTGCGTGCATCCATTGCATCTTCGCAACGCGCGGGGCTTTCTCCGATCGCCCACGTCTCACCGTCACACACGCGAATCACACTTCGACTATCGGCCACGCGCACGCTCGAGCGGACCTTTGCGCGCTTTCGATCGACACCATCACTCAGGAGACTCCCATGTCCGACCGGCTCAGCATCTCCACGCCCGACGGCAATTTCGACGCCTACGTCGCCTATCCCGCGCAGACACCCGCGCCCGCCGTGGTGGTGATCCAGGAGATATTCGGCATCAACGCCGACATGCGCGAAACGTGCGACGAGTACGCGCGCCAGGGCTACGTCGCGCTGTGTCCGGACCTGTTCTGGCGGCTCGAGCCGAACGTCGAGCTTACCGACAAGACCGAAGCCGAGTGGCAGCAGGCGCTGAAGTACTACAACGCGTTCGACGTGAACACGGGCGTCGAGGACATCGCGGCGACCATCGGCTCTGCGCGCGGGCTCTCGCAGGTGAAAGGCAAAATCGGTTCGGTCGGCTTCTGTCTCGGCGGATTGCTGTCCTTTCTGACGGCCGCGCGCACCGATGTCGATGCATCGGTTTCCTATTACGGCGGCGGCACGGACCAGTACCTCGGCGAGCTGCCCAAGATCAAGGTGCCGCTCATGCTGCATCTCGCGGAAGAAGACGAGTTCATTCCCGCCGATGCCCGCAATCGCGTGCTCGCGGCGGTGCAAGGGCACGCGAACGTCGAGGCGTTCACGTATCCCGGCTGTCATCACGCGTTCGCGCGCAACAAGGGCGTGCATTACGATGCGGCGGCCGCGCAACTTGCGAACGGCCGCACCGCCGCGTTCTTCCAGAAGCATCTGACGTAATCGACGCCGCAAACGAAAACGCCGCCCGGGGCAGGGCGGCGTTCGGTTCACTTCTTCACGGTGTGCGGTCGTCGAAACACGAGCCATCGCGGCGACTTGAAGCGCACGATGCTCATGTAGAGCCACACATACGTCGCCGCGAACACGACGACGAAGCAGAAGAGATGCACCGTGTGCCGCCAGAAGAGCGTCGCGGGAATCACCGCGACGAGGCACAGCAGCCACAGATACGGCGACGTAAGCGAGTTGCGCCGCGTGAGTTCGTGCGCGTTCTTCACGCCGACGGCCCAACGCATCAGGCGCTTGTAGACGAGCATATGCAGATGCACGCCGTCCGGAATGCCGGGCGAGATCCCGCGAATGAACTTCTTGCGATAGATCGAGAAACACGTTTCGAAGATCGGATACATGAAGAGCAGCACCGGATACCACGCGGAGACATCGCGGTTGCGCATCACGAGCATGATGGATAGCTCGCCCAGCATGAAGCCGACGAAGTACGCGCCGCCGTCGCCGAGAAAGATCAGGCCGGCGGGAAAATTCCAGATGAAGAAGCCCATCACAGCGCCCATCATGATGAGCGAGCCGGACAGCACGACGGGATCGTGCACCTGGAACGCCACGTAGGCGAGCGACGCGAACATCATGAAGCTGACCATCGACGCGAGGCCGTTGAAGCCGTCGATGATATTCACGGCGTTCGCGAGCGCCGCGACGGCGAGCACCGTCACCGCGCAGGAAATCACCGCGTAGGACAGCAGGAAATCGAGCGGCGGCACGCTGATGCGCGTAACCGCGATATTCAGGAACGCGTAGGCGAGGCCGGCGGCGGCCATCGTGCAGACGAGGCGGGCGAGCGGCGAGACGCGCTTGGTCAGGTCTTCGATCAGCCCGGAGAGAAACGCCGGCAGGCCGCACGCGACGATGCCGAGAATGCCGCCCGACACGGCCGGATAACCCCATCGCAATTGCACGGCCGATGCGGTCAGTCCGCAAAGGATGCCCACGCCGCCGATGCGCGGCACGGGACGCGCGTGAAACTTCTGCACGCCGGCGAGATCGGTGTCGCCGAGCACGCCTTCCTGCAGGTGTGCGAAACGCACGATCAACAAGGTCACGAGCAGCGAGACCAGAAAAGCAAGCGCGAAACTAAGCATGAAAATAGAACCGGTTGGGAGAAGCAGCCCCGCAGCGCTCGGAACGACGACGCGGGGCGCAGCGAGACTTTACGCGAACCCGTGCGGGTTTTGCGACTGCCAGCGCCAGTGATCCGCGCACATGCGTTCGATGCCATGCTCCGCGCGCCAGCCGATGAGCGTCGCGGCGGCGGCCGGATCCGCGTAGCAGGCGGCGATATCGCCCGGGCGGCGCGGCACGAGCTCGTACGGCACGGGTTTGCCCGACGCCGCCTCGAACGCCTTGACGACATCGAGCACGCTGTAGCCCTGGCCCGTGCCGAGATTCACGACGAAGCTGCGATCGAGCGTCTTCAGCGCGTCGATGGCCGCGATGTGCCCGCGCGCCAGATCCACGACATGAATGTAATCGCGCACGCCGGTGCCGTCGTGCGTATCGTAATCGCTGCCGAACACGCGCAGGCGCTCGAGCTTGCCGACGGCCACCTGCGCGACATACGGCATCAGGTTGTTCGGAATGCCCGCCGGGTCTTCGCCGATCAGACCGCTCTCATGCGCGCCGACCGGATTGAAGTAGCGCAGCGTCGCGATGCGCCACGACGGATCGGAGACTTCGAGATCGCGCAGGATCTGTTCGGCGATGAGCTTCGACTGGCCGTACGGATTGGTCGCGGAAAGCGGAAACGATTCGTCGATCGGCACGCTCTTCGGCATGCCGTAGACCGTCGCGGAGGAACTGAACACGAAGTTGCGCACGTTGCGCTCCTTCATCACCTTCAGCACGGCGAGCAGGCTGCCGATGTTGTTGCTGTAATACTCGACCGGCTTCGCCACCGATTCGCCCACGGCTTTGAGCGCCGCGAAGTGAATCGCGCCGGTGATCTCGTGCGAGTCGAAAATGCGATTGAGCGCGGCTTCGTCGCGCGCGTCGGCTTCGTAAAATGCGACGCGCTTTCCCGTGATGCGCTCGACACGCTTTAACGACTCTGCGCGGCTATTGACGAGATTGTCGACGACCACGACGCCATAGCCCGCATCGAGCAGTTCGACACACGTGTGCGAACCGATGAACCCCGCGCCGCCCGTGACGAGAATCGTGCCCTTCGCACCAGTTATCGGCGACTGATTGCCATTCATCATGCGTTCTCCAAAAACTCGAAATCAGAGTGAAATGCCGGTAATGGCATGTATTGTGCCCTTGTAGCGCTCGACAACATTCTTTTCGTCGAATTCGAGCGCGACTTTTTCGCGGCCGCGCAGCGCCATCGCTTCGCGCTCGTCCAAAGGGAGCGTCAGCATGCGTTCGAGCGCTTCGGTCAGGCTGTCGGCGCTCTTCACCTCGCAGAGAAGACCGTTCACGCCGTGCTCGACGACCTCACGGCAGCCGGGAACATCGGTGGCGACGATCGGACGGCCCATCGCCGAGGCTTCCATCAGCGTGCGCGGCACGCCTTCGCGATATGAGGGCAGCACGACGCAGTCCGCCGCGGCCACGAGCGGGCGCACGTCGTTCGCTTCGCCCAGATATTCGACGATATTCTCCGCTTCCCACTTCTGGACGTCCGTGCGGCTGATCGCGCTCGGATTGTCGACGCCGACCGGCCCGAGCAACTGAAAACGCGCATGCGGGAATTTCGCGCGGATCCTGCGCGCGGCTTCGACATATTCCGCCACGCCTTTGTCCCACAGGAGCCGCCCGATCAGGATGAAAACGAAGTCCTCGCGCGCGGGCAGCGGCTGAAGCGCGAACTCATCGAGATCGACACCTTCGCCGTGCAGACGCCGCGCGCGATCAGGATGCGCGAGCAGATTCTCGTGCAGGAAGGCTTCGTGATCGTCGCGATTCAGGAACCACACTTCGCGCGGGAAGCGGAACGCGAAACGGTACAGCAGCTTGGCAACCTGCGCCGTGCGGCTCTTCTGAATGAAGACGTAGCCGAGGCCGGTCGTCACCGCGATCGACGGGACGCGCGCGAGCATCGCGGCGAGCGTGCCGTAGATGTTCGGCTTGATGGTGTAGTGAAACACGATGTGCGGGCGCGTCGTGCGATATTCGCGATAGAGCGCGGCAAGCGTCTTCAAGTCCTGGCGCGGGTCCGTTCCCTTTGATGCGACCGGCAGCTCGACACAGCGGCAGCCCATCTCCGTGAGCGGCTCGAAGGTGCGATCGCGCGGCGCGATGATCGTCACTTGCGCGCCGCGCGCGGTCAGCATGCGCAGCACGCCCTGCCGGTAGGTGTAGATCGCCCACGCCGTGTTGCAGACGAGGGCGATGCGAAGACTCGATTTTTCTTTCGTCATCCGGAAAGAGCGCTGAACGTAGCGCGAACTGAACATTGAAATTTTCACGCGAAAGGCGTGGCCTTCAACAACCGCGCCTTCAGGCTGCGCAACGCGCGATACGGCAGCACGAGATGCGCGGCGCTCTTCGCGATGCCCGCCCAGTCGAGCGGATTCGTCACGCGCAAATGACGCAGTTGCAGGCGCAGTGTCGACATCACTTGCGCACGCCGCTTCGTCGCGCTGATCCCGCCTTCGTTCAGTTCGTAGAAGAGACCGAACTCGGGCAGGTTCGCGCCGTCGTGCCGCTGCAGGAGCCGCAGGATCAGATCGAGATCCTCCGCCGCGCGATAGTGCGCGCGATAGTTGCCCGCTTCGATCACGGCGCTGACACGCAGCATCAGCGACGGATGCGTGAAGCACGTGCGCGCGAGCATCATGCGGCGGATCGCGGCGGGCTCGGTCGGCGGCGTCAGGTCGAAAAGCGGCGCGCCTTCTCTCGAGACGACGTGCGTCCACATGCCCAGCACCGCGACGCGCGGATGTGCCTCCATGTACGCGCGCTGCTTCGCCAGACGGCCGGGCGTCGCCAGATCGCCCGCGTCGATGCGCGCCGCATAGCGTGCCCCGCGCGCTGCGAGCGCCGCGATGCCCGCTTCGAGCGCGCGCTCGATGCCGCCGTTTTGCGGCATCCGCAGAATGTCGATGCGCATGCCGTCGATGACGGGCGCGACGATCGGCGGCGTGCTGCCATCGTCGACGATCAGCGCGTTCACCGTCGACGCTTCCCTGAACGACGCGAGCGTGCGTTCGACCTCGGCCTGGCCGTTGAACGCGGGCATCAGCACGACGACATCGGATAGATCGTTCATGCGCGCAGCCGGAAACGGATGTAATAGAAATTCACCGACGCCGCCGCGACATAGCCCGCCGCGAGCCCGATCAGCGCGCCGTAGCCTTCGATGCGGGGAATCGTGAACCAGTTCACCGCGAACGCGACCGCCAGCGCGAACAGCCATTTCGACAGCAGCACGTACTTCGCCTGATATTTCAGCACGACGAGATTGCCGATCGCCTCGATGCCCGCCGGCACGGAAAGCCATACGGCCCAACGGAAAATATCGGCGGCGCCCGTATAGTTCGGCCCGAACACACGCGCGATGATGAAGCCCGCGAGCGCATCGAGGACGGCGGCGCCCGCGATCATCAGCGCGCCGGTCATTGCGAAGAGGCGCACGAGGTTGCGTCTGAGGCGCGCGGTGTCCTGCACGCGATAGACGAACGCCGGCGCGATGGTCTGCGAGAGCATCAGCGCGAGCGCGATCCAGTTCTCGTTCAACTGCTGCGCGGCGGAGTAGAGCCCGAGTTCCGCGAACGACACGCGATGCGCGAGCATCAGCCGGTCGAGCTTGAGAAACAGATACATGCAGATGAGACCGAGCCAGAACACCGTGCCCGCGCTCGCGAAATGTCTGAACAGTGCGCGGTCGAAGCGCCAGCCGAGCGTGCCGCCGTGACGGCGCATGTAATACACGACGAGCGCGGCGCTGATCGCCGCGGCTTCGAGCGCCCAGAGCCAGCCGAAGCTCGACGGCGCGGCCGCCGCGCGCACCAGCGCGAACACGAGCGCCGCCTTGACGACGGCCGCCGCCATGCTCGCGATGAGTTGCGGCTTGCTGTAAGTGAGACTTTGCAGCCACGAATTGACAACGCCGATGAACGGCTCGCGAAAGAGCATCGTGACGGCGAGGCCGGCGAGCATCAGACCGACCATCGGATCGGTGCCGCCCGCCGCGATCCAGATCCACGTCAGGATCAGCGCGGCGATCGAGACGCCCATGCGCAGCACGAACGCGCTGCCGAGCACCGCGCCGGCCTCGGCGGGCGTGCGGTTGACGATCGTCGGCACGAGAATCTCGGCGCCGCAAACCCAGGTGATCGGCGCGATCACGAGCAGGAGCGTGTTCGCGTATTGCCATTTGCCGAAATCGCCGGGGCCGAGATAGCGTGCGAGCAGTCCCGCAATGACGATGGCGACTGCGATCTGCGTGAGCCGCTCGAGCCCGAGCCACACGATATTGGCGAGCGCGCGGGCGACGTCCGGATTGCCGGAGCGCGTCAGGACCTTCATGCGGCCGTTCCTGCCGTAAAAACGGGCACGCGGCGTGCTACCCAAGCCTGACCGCCTTGAAAGAAGCGCGCGTGATCGGTCAAGTTTTGTGTGTTTGCACGCAGACGCGCCTCATTCGAAGGCATCGAGGCGAAAGAGGGTTTGAGCATTGGATTAGAATGAACGCGCAGGCTGAGCGCCGCGCGCAACCACGAGAGCGCCGAAAGACAGCGATTATAAGTGCGATCCGCGGACGGCCCGCGCACTGCTCGGCTTTTGCATCCACTTGCTTCCAATTGTTTCTTTCGTGTTGATTTAACAGACGCATAGGCAGAATTCGTACGTCATCTGACAGTCGTTCGCGCGCCATGCCCGCTGCGCTGGCGCGTCACCCGTCACGACCTGCATGCCCTCATGGCTGCATCGCCGAGAAACCATCAACTAATAGAGAAGAGGTAGCCATCTCATGAGCCAAGTATCCCAATCCATCTTCAAGGCCTACGACATCCGCGGCATCGTCGGCAAGACGGTCGACAAGGATGTCGCGAAGAGCATCGGCCAGGCATTCGGCAGCGAGATCAAAAAGCAGGGCGGCGACTCGGTTGTGGTCGCACGCGACGGGCGCCTCTCCGGCCCCGAGCTTGTTGGTGCGCTCTCGGACGGGCTGCGGGCGGCGGGCGTCGATGTCGTCGATATCGGCATGGTGCCGACGCCCGTCGGTTATTTCGCGGCGAGCGTGCCGCTGCCTTTGCCCTCGGGCGAGCGTCGCGTGGATTCGTGCATCGTCGTGACGGGCAGCCACAATCCGCCCGACTACAACGGCTTCAAGATGGTGCTGCGCGGCGCCGCGATCTACGGCGAGCAGATCCAGGGCTTGTACAAGCGCATCGTCGACAGCGACTTCACGACGGGCGAAGGCACGTACACCGAGTTCGACGTGTCGCAGATCTATCTCGATCGCATCGTGTCGGACGTGAAGCCGGTGCGCGCGATGAAGATCGTCGTCGATACGGGCAACGGCGTCGCGGGCGGCCTCGCGCCGAAACTGTTCAAAGCGCTCGGCTGCGAACTCGTGGAGTTGTTCACGGATATCGACGGCAACTTCCCGAACCATCACCCGGACCCGGCGCATCCGGAAAACCTTCAGGACGTGATCAAGGCGCTCAAGGAAACGGATGCCGAAGTCGGCTTCGCGTTCGATGGCGACGGCGACCGTCTCGGCGTCGTGACGAAGGATGGGCAGGTCATCTATCCGGATCGCCAGTTGATGCTGTTCGCGCAGGAAGTGCTGTCGCGCAACAAGGGCGGTCAGATCATCTTCGACGTGAAGTGCACGCGCAATCTGGCGAAGTGGGTGCGCGAGCAGGGCGGCGAGCCGGTGATGTGGAAGACCGGCCATTCGCTCGTGAAGGCGAAGCTGCGCGAAACCGGCGCGCCGCTCGCGGGTGAGATGAGCGGCCACGTGTTCTTCAAGGACCGCTGGTACGGCTTCGACGATGGTCTGTACACCGGCGCGCGCATGCTCGAAATCCTGTCGCGCGTGGCGGATCCGAGCAAGCTGCTGAACGATCTGCCGAATTCGCTGTCGACGCCGGAGTTGCAACTGAAGCTGGAAGAGGGCGAGAACTTCGAGCTGATCGCGCGTTTGCAGAAGTCGGCGAAGTTTACCGGAGCGGACGATGTGCTGACGATCGACGGATTGCGTGTCGAATATCCGGATGGGTTCGGGCTCGCGCGCTCGTCGAATACGACACCGGTCGTCGTGATGCGTTTCGAGGCGGACAACGACGCGGCCCTGAAGCGGATTCAGGAAGATTTTCGTCGTGTGATTCTGGCTGAGAAGCCGGATGCCAAGTTGCCGTTTTGAATGGCTTCGCCGGTTTGGATGGCACTGCGAGTGGCTGCGGCCTGCACTTCGTAGTGCCTGACATGCTTGGGCTTTTCCGGCGGATCCCGTTTTCTTTGTGGTTTATTAGCGTTGCCCCTGTGCGGGGCGGCAGTCACTTTCTTTGCTGCTGCAAAGAAAGTAACCAAAGAAAGCAGCTTGTTAGGCCCGCGGTCACACGCAGTTTGGCCATGCTTGCCAGCCGGTCGTGGGCTGCCTAAGTGTCGCCCTCAAAGGTTTGACCGGGCTTGGCTCGCGCACGGTCTGTCGCCGCGCGCCGCACAGCGGAGCGGTTCAGCACCAAATGGCTCCGGCCCGCTTCGCGGCCGTTGGGTCAATCGGGTCCGCCCGTAATGTCTTGCTAATGCTTCCATCTCACTGCGTGGGTGCTTCGTTGGTTTCCCTTGTGGACCCAGCGGCAGCGCGTAGCGCTGTGCCGGCGCTATTTGGTGCTGAACCAGCGTCTTTTGAGTACTAGCTTGTCAGACCGTGCGCGATCCAAACCCGGTCGGGCCTATGAGGGCGACACTTAGGCAGCCCATGATCATATGGCAAGCATGGCCAAACTGCGTGTGACCGCGGGCCTAACAAGCTGCTTTCTTTGGTTACTTTCTTTGCAGCAGCAAAGAAAGTGACTGCCGCCCCGCACAGGGGCAACGCTAATAAACCAACAAGAAAACGGGATCCGGCGGAAAAGCCCAGTCCCCCCGCACGCCGCCCCCAGCGGCCAAGCATTTCTTAGCCAAACTCCCCCGACACGCTCTAAAATCTCCCCTTTCCTGCTCACTGCGCCGCGCCGTCCGCGCCTTTCCCTCCACAGCGTGCAAAAGATCCTGATCGTCCGCGTGTCGTCGCTCGGCGACGTCGTTCACAACATGCCGGCTATCGCCGACATCCGCCGCCGCTATCCCGATGCACGGATCGACTGGCTCGTCGAGGAAAGCTTCGCGGGTCTCGTCGAACTGGTGCACGGCGTGCGTCGCGCGATCCCGTTCTCGCTCAGGCGCTGGCGCAAGGCGTTCACGTCGCCCGCGAACTGGCGCGAGATCGGCAAGTTCAAGCGCGAGCTCGCCGCCGAAAAATACGATCTCGTGATCGACTGCCAGGGCCTTATCAAGACCGCGTGGGTCGCGAGCTGGGCGCGCGGGCCGCTCGTCGGGCTCGGCAATCGCACCGACGGCGCCGGCTACGAATGGCCCGTGCGTTTCTTCTACGACCGCCGCGTGCCGATCGAGCCGCGCACCCACGTCGTCGAGCGCACGCGGCAACTCGTGGCGGCCGCGCTCGATCTGCCGAAGCCGCAGATGACCGACGACATCGACTTCGGCCTCGACACGCGGCGCGCGACGCTCGCCGTCTCCGAGCTCGGGCTGAATCTGCCGGTGCCGTATGTCGTGTTCGTGCACGCCACGTCGCGCGCCGACAAGCAATGGCCCGAAGCCGCATGGATCGAGCTCGGGCAGGCGCTCGTCACGCGCGGCGCATCGATCGTGTTGCCGTGGGGCAGCGACGCCGAACGCGCGACGAGCGAAAAGCTCGCGAAGGAATTCGGGGCGGCCGCGATCGTGCCGCCGAAGCTCTCGCTGCCCGCGGTGGTCGGACTGATCGACGGCGCGGCCGCGACCGTCGGCGTCGATACGGGCTTGGTGCATATTGCCGCGGCGCTGAAGCGCCCGACCGTCGAGTTGTACAATTTCTCGACCGCATGGCGCACCGGCGGCTACTGGTCGCCGCAGGTGGTCAATCTCGGCGACGCGAGCCGGCATCCGACGCTTTCCGAAGTCAAGACCGCGCTCGCGGGCTTCGGCCTGCTGTAGCGTGCTGTGGCGTTTTCATCGTGCGCTGCGCCGTGCGCTTGCAACTCAAGGTCGTAGACACATGACGGAATCTCAAATTATCGAAGTCGCGTCTGGCGATTGGCAGGGAAAGAATCTCTCCGTGCCGCGCGAGACGCTCCTGGCCGGCGTCGAAAACGGCAAGGTGCTGTATTTCCCCAATCTGCGTTTTCCGATCGAAGGCGGCGAACTCGCGCTGCTCGATCCGAAGATCGCGGACCCCAAACGCAAGAACATCAGTCTCGCGCCCAACGGCGGCGCGTTGAACGGCGTGCTCGGCGATAGCGTGATGCAATCGGCGGTGCGCTCGCTCATCAAGCGTTATCAGGATCATGCGCGCTCGCTTGTCGACGGCCTCTTTCCCGAATACGACGGCAAGCTGCGCGTCGCGCCCACGAGCCTGCGGCTGCATCAGGTCGAAACGCGCGAGACATCCTGGCGCAAGGACGACAGCCGCCTGCACGTCGATGCTTTTCCGTCGCGCCCGAACTACGGCGAGCGCATCCTGCGCGTGTTCACGAATGTCAACCCGAACGGATCGCCGCGCGTGTGGCGTGTCGGCGAACCGTTCGAGGACATGGCCAAGCGCTTCCTGCCCGGCATCAAGACGCAGATGCCCGGTTCGGCGTGGCTCATGAATCTGCTGCACATCACGAAGTCGCCGCGTAGCGAATACGACCATCTGATGCTGCATCTGCATGACGCGATGAAGGCCGATCTCGACTATCAGAAGACTGCGCCGCAGGAGACGATGCCATTTCCGCCCGGCTCGGTGTGGGTCTGCTTCTCCGATCACACATCGCACGCGGTGATGTCCGGCCAGTTCATGATGGAGCAGACCTTCGTTTTGCCCGTCAAGGCGATGGTGCGCCCCGAATGCGCGCCGCTCGGCATTCTCGAGCGCCTGAAGGGCAGGGCGCTCGTTTGAGCGGCGCCGCTTCCCCGGGCGCATCGGCTGCCGTCCTGAGGCTCGTCTACCGGGCGCTCTGGTGGATCGTCGCGCCGCTCGCGGTGCTGCGGCTCTACATCCGCTCGCGCAAGGAGCGCGGTTACCGCGAGCATATCGGCGAGCGGTTCGGACATATCCCTGCCCGCCGCGCCGACGATCTCGCGCCGCTCATCTGGGTGCATGCGGTATCGGTCGGCGAGACGCGCGCGGCGCAACCGCTCATCGACGCATTGATGAAGGCGCATCCCGAAGCCCGCGTGCTGCTCACGCACATGACGCCGAGCGGCCGCGCGACGGGCCTCGAACTGTTCGGCGATCGCGTGTCGCGCAGCTATCTCCCCTACGATTTGCCCGTTCTCGTGCGGCGCTTCCTGCGCGCATGGCGTCCGTCGCTCGGCATCGTGATGGAGACGGAAGTCTGGCCGACGCTCATCGACGAATGCAAGCGCGGCGACGTGCCGCTCGTGCTGACGAACGCGCGCATGTCGGAGCGGTCGTATCGGCGCGCGGCGAAGTTCGGGCGCGCGGTGCGCGAAGTGTTCGGCGGCTTTTCGCGCGTGCTCGCGCAGACGCCGTCCGACGCCGAGCGGCTCACCGCGCTCGGCGCGCGCAATGTCGCGGTGCTCGGCAATCTGAAGTTCGATATGACCGCGCCGCCCGAACTGGTCGCGCGCGGTCAGGCGTGGCGCTCGGCGATCGGCGAGCGGCCGGTGTGGGTCGCGGCGAGCACGCGCGAGGGCGAGGAGACGCTCGTGCTGCGCGCGTTCGCGGCGCTCAATGTGCCCAATGCGTTGCTGATTCTGGTGCCGCGTCACCCGCAGCGGTTCGATGAAGTGTCGGCGCTGATCGCGAGCCTGGGTCTGACGAGCGCGCGCCGTTCGGTGTGGGCGCCGAAGCCCGCGGCGGCGGGATCGGGCGCGGATGTGCCCGAACCGCTGCCGGAAAGCGTGCAGGTCCTGCTCGGCGATTCGATGGGCGAACTCGGCGCGTATTACGCCGCGGCGGATCTCGCGTTCATCGGCGGGAGCCTGTTGCCGCTCGGCGGGCAGAATCTGATTGAAGCGTGCGCGGCGGGCGTGCCGGTGCTGATCGGGCCGCATACGTTCAATTTCACGCAGGCGACCAACGATGCAATCGCGGCAGGCGCCGCACTGCGTGTGCAGGACCCGCAGGAACTCGCGCGCGGGCTGCGCGAGATTTTCGGCGACAAGGCAAGGCGGCTTTCGATGAGCGCGGCCGCGTCGGCTTTCGCAGCGAGGCATCGCGGCGCGACGCAGCGAACGGTGAGCGTGCTGAGCGCATTGCTCGAAGAGGAAAGCGACGCGGCGAAGTGATTTCGTCATCGCGTCAGTGGTGCCTTGACCTGCGGTTCTTCGGTCAATCATCTGACCTTAACCCTTATTCCGCTGACAATTCGAGGGTTGAACGCCGGAAAGGTTAGAGGGATACTGAACCTCCACCCGGCCGCGTCGAACGCACATCCATAGGCCGGACGCCTGCGAACATGCTGCCAAGCTTCTTTCGAGGACGCGCATGCAAGATTTCATCAGGTCCGTCGTCAAAGACATGATTCCGCCAGGCCTCTTGCGCCTGCTGCGGCCCCGCCACACAGCAACCGATGCATGGGGCAGCGTCCGATACGGAACGCACGGTCTCGTGCTCCCGGGCAACAGGCGCTTCGAATATCGGCCTTGCCTCGCGGATCGCTCGGTTTGCAAGCAGATCTTCTTTCTGCGCCAGTACGCCACGGATCATCTCAGCCGCGCGAAGGAGATCGCGGCGTTCTATGAGGCTTGCGAAAATCCGCTGATCGTCGATGCGGGCGCCAATATCGGCGCCGCTGCGGTGTGGTACGCGCTCACGTATCCAAAGGCAAAGATCGTCGCCATCGAGCCGGATGTATCGAATTTTGCGCTGCTCAAGAAAAACGCGGAGGCCTTTCCTGCGATCACGCCGCTGAACGCCGCGATCGCGGCCACGCGCGGCACGCTCTATCTCAACGATCCGGGCGCGGGTGAATGGGCCTTCCGCACGGCCGACCGGCCCATGGAAAATGGGTATGCCGTCGACGCGCTGACGCTCGAAGACGTGATGCCGGCATCCGGCGTGACGCCGTTCATTCTCAAGATCGATATCGAAGGCGCGGAATCGGACCTGTTTTCGCGCCATTGCGATGCCCTGAACATGTTCCCGGTCGTCGTGATCGAGTTGCACGACTGGATGCTTCCCGGCGAATCGAACAGCCGCAACTTCCTCAAATGGCACGTCGAGATGAAGCGCGATTTCGTGCAGGTGGGTGAGAACACGGTCTCGATATCGAACTCGATTGCGCTGGCCTAGCGCGTCTTACGCGAGCAGCAGTCCCTTCTTCTCGATGAAGCCGACGACTTCATCGAGCCCGTCGAGCGCCTTCAGATTGCACATGACGAAGGGCCGCTCGCCGCGCATCTTCCTCGCGTCGCTCGCCATGATGTCGAGATTCGCGCCGACATGAGGCGCGAGGTCGGTCTTGTTGATCACGAGCAGATCCGACTTCGTGATGCCAGGGCCGCCCTTGCGCGGAATCTTCTCGCCGCCCGCCACATCGATCACATAGATGGTCAGGTCGGAGAGTTCCGGGCTGAAGGTCGCCGCGAGGTTGTCGCCGCCGGATTCGATGAACACGATATCGGCGTCCGGAAACTTCGACACCATGCGATCGACGGCCTCGAGATTGATCGACGCATCCTCGCGGATCGCCGTATGCGGACAGCCGCCCGTCTCGACGCCCATGATGCGCTCGGCGGGCAGCGCGCCCGCGACCGTGAGCAGGCGCTGATCTTCCTTCGTATAGATATCGTTGGTGATGGCGACGAGATCGTACTTGTCGCGCATCGCCTTGCAGAGCATTTCGAGCAGCGTGGTCTTGCCGGAACCGACCGGGCCGCCGACGCCGACGCGCAACGGCGGCAGTTTCTTGGTTCGGCGGGCGGCGGAAGAATAAGCGGGAGTGTTCATGAAAATACCGGTTCAGGAGCGGAAGAGCCGCGAGTATTGCGATTCATGCCGCGCGGACAAGATGCCGAGTTGCGGCGCGAAGGTGTTGACCCGTTCGGGCGATGTATCGAGCGCGCGGCGCACGGCGGCGTCGATCGGCTCGCCCAACGCGACGATGATGCGCTGCCCCGCGAGCTGGCCGAGCGGCACGGCCTTGAGCGCGGCGGCCGCCTGATTCTCGACCCAGCTGAACGCGTAGGCGGCGAGCGCTGCTTCCGCCGTCGCATCGTGCGCGAACGCGGCGAAGGCGAACGCGCTCGGTTGCGCGATGGGTTTGATCGCGGCGAGCGTCGCGCGGCGCGATGCGTCGCCCCATTCGAGCGATGCGCACAACTGCGCGAGCGACCAGCCCATCTGCTCGGTTTCGCGTCTCAGTTCCGCCGATTCGCGGCTCGCGATGTATTCATCGTTCGCCGCTCTCAACGCGGCTTCGTCGTGCGAACGCCAATGCTCGATCTGATGCGCGAGCAACGGCAGTTCGCCACGCGCAAGCACGGTGCTCAAGCCGCTCGCGATCCAGTCGCGCGCGCTGTCGCCGTCGTGGACCAGGCCGTGCTCGATCGCCGCTTCGAGTCCCTGCGAATAGCTGAACGCACCGATCGGCAGCGCCGGCGACGCGAGATGCAGAAGCGCCGTGAGTTCAGCGATGCGCATGACCGTGATGATGGTGATGATCGTGACCGCACGACGAGTGATCGTGAGCATGGTCGTGATCGTGCGAATGATCATGCCCGTGATGCTCGTCGAAGACCTTTTGCGCGAGCGCGTAGTCTTCGCTGAACGTCTCGTCGTGGCCGTGCTTGTGACCGCCGCCGTATGCGCCGGTTTCGGGCTGGAACGGCTGCGACTCATGCGCGACGAGCACGCCCAGGCGCTTCAGCATGTCTTCGAGCACGGGATCCGCTTCGAGCTTGAGATAGTCCGCGCCGACTTCCACTGGCGTATGGCGATTGCCGAGGTGATAAGCGGCACGCGTCAATAGTCGCACGCTCGGCGCGCGCACGACGAGCACGTCCTGCGTTGCCGCGACCACGCGCACGAAGCCGCCGTCATCCGCGACGAGCATGTCGCCGTCCGCGAGCACGGTGCCGCGCGGCATCACGAGGGCGACTTCCTCGCCGTTGTCGAGCGTGGCGGCGAGACGGCTCTTGCCGCGCGCATCGAAAGGCAGGGTGAGGGTAGGCGCGCGCTTGACGAGCACGGGCGCGAGCTTGGCGGTCAGACGTTTGTCGATGGTACGCATGAAGACTCAGAACAGAAAATAGCGCTGCGCCATCGGCAGAACGGTGGCTGGATCGCATGTGAGCAATTGCCCATCGGCGATCACCTGATAGGTCTGCGGATCGACGCTGATGGACGGCTGCCATGCATTGTGAATCATGTCGGCCTTGGTCACATTGCGGCAGTTCTTCACCGCGACGATCTGCTTGTTGAGGCCGTAACGATCCGCGATGCGCGATTCCGCCGCGAGCTGCGACACGAAGGTCAGCGACGTCTTGCCGAGCGCGCCGCCGCGCGTCGCGAACATCTCGCGGTAATGCACCGGCTGCGGCGTCGGAATGGACGCGTTCGGGTCGCCCATCTGCGCGACCGCGATCATGCCGCCCTTGACGATCATCGCGGGCTTCACGCCGAAGAACGCGGGCTCCCAGAGTACGAGATCGGCCCATTTGCCCGGCTCGATGGAACCGACTTCATGCGCGATGCCATGCGTGATCGCCGGATTGATCGTGTACTTCGCCACATATCGCTTCGCGCGGAAATTGTCGTTGCGCGCATTGTCTTCGGCGAGCGCGCCGCGCTGCACCTTCATCTTGTGCGCCGTCTGCCAGGTGCGAATGATGACTTCGCCGACGCGGCCCATTGCCTGCGAATCGGACGACAGCATCGACAACGCGCCGAGATCGTGCAGGATGTCTTCGGCCGCGATCGTCTCGCGGCGAATGCGCGATTCCGCGAACGCGATGTCCTCCGCAATCGACGGATCGAGGTGATGGCACACCATCAGCATGTCGAGATGCTCGTCGAGCGTGTTGACGGTGTAGGGGCGCGTCGGATTGGTGGAAGAGGGCAGCACGTTCGATTCGCCCGCCACCTTGATGATGTCCGGCGCATGACCGCCGCCCGCGCCTTCGGTGTGATACGTGTGGATCGTGCGGCCCTTGAACGCGGCGATGGTCGTCTCGACGAAGCCCGCTTCGTTGAGCGTGTCGGTGTGGATGGCGACTTGCGTGTCGGTGTCGTCGGCCACCGACAGGCAATTGTCGATCGCGGCGGGCGTCGTGCCCCAGTCCTCGTGCAGCTTCAGGCCGATCGCGCCCGCTTTCACCTGTTCGATCAGCGGCCCGGGCAGGCTCGCGTTGCCCTTGCCGAGAAAGCCTAGATTGACTGGCCAGCCATCGGCGGCCTGCAGCATGCGCTCCATGTGCCAGGGGCCCGGCGTGCAGGTCGTCGCGTTGGTGCCGGTCGCGGGTCCGGTGCCCCCGCCGAGCATCGTCGTCACGCCGCTCGCGAGCGCTTCGTCGATCTGCTGCGGGCTGATGAAGTGGATATGCGTATCGACGCCGCCCGCGGTGACGATCATGCCTTCGCCCGCGATCACTTCGGTCGCCGCGCCGATCGCGATGCTCACGTTCGGCTGGATGTCGGGATTGCCCGCCTTGCCGATCGCGAAGACGCGTCCGCCCTTGATGCCGATATCGGCTTTCACGATGCCCCAGTGATCGAGGATCAGCGCGTTCGTCACGACCGTATCGACGACCTCGGCGGCGGGGCGTTGCGACTGGCCCATGCCGTCGCGAATCACCTTGCCGCCGCCGAATTTCACTTCTTCGCCGTAGGTGGTGAAGTCGCGCTCGACTTCGATGATGAGATCGGTGTCGGCGAGGCGCACGCGGTCGCCGGTGGTCGGGCCGAACATTTCAGCATAAGCGCGGCGGCCGATGCGTAGCGTCATGTTTTCGATGTCCTGTTCAGAGTGGGCCCATCACGAGGCCATTGAAGCCGTAGACGTGCCGGTCGCCTGCGAGCGCGACGAGCTCGACGGTGCGCTCCTGTCCCGGCTCGAAGCGCACGGCCGTGCCCGCCGCGATGTTCAGCCGAAAGCCGCGCGCCTTCTCGCGTTCGAACTTCAGTGCCGCGTTGACTTCGTAGAAGTGAAAATGCGAGCCGACCTGCACGGGACGGTCGCCATGATTCGCGACGACGACCGTCACGGTCTCGCGTCCCGCGTTGAGTTCGTGCTCGCCATTGTCGATGAAGTATTCGCCGGGGATCATGTTCTTAAGGGATCGGATGATGAACCGTCACGAGCTTCGTGCCATCGGGGAAAGTCGCTTCGATCTGGATGTCGGGAATCATCTCCGGCACCCCTTCCATCACGTCGTCGCGCGTGAGAAGCGTGGTGCCGTAGTGCATGACTTCGGCGACCGTCCTGCCGTCGCGCGCGGCTTCCATCAATGCGGCCGAAATGAATGCGACCGCTTCCGGATGATTGAGCTTGAGGCCGCGCGCGCGGCGGCGTTCGGCGAGCAATGCTGCGGTGAAGATCAGCAGCTTGTCCTTTTCTCGGGGCGTGAGTTTCATGAGCTTCTTTTACGGAGAAAGGCGTTTCGGGCCTTGCAATGCTAGCATCGGACGGGCTTTCGGAGAGCTTGCATGTCACTGGATGAAGCGCTGCAGCTCGACGCTCGAGGGCTTTTCGAAAATGGCTTCCGGCGCCCCCGATTCCCACACGCGTCCCTGATGCATGAACACGACCTTGTCGCTCACCTTGCGTGCGAAGCGCATCTCGTGCGTGACCATGATGAGCGTCATGCCGTCGCGCGCGAGATCTTCGACGACCGCGAGCACTTCGCCGACGAGTTCCGGATCGAGCGCCGACGTGATCTCGTCGCAGAGCAGGACGGTCGGCTTCATCGCGAGCGCGCGTGCGATCGCCACGCGCTGCTGCTGGCCGCCGGAAAGCTGATCGGGATAGGCGTCGAACTTGTCGCCGAGACCGACGCGCTCGAGCACAGTATGCGCGGTCGCGCGCGCCTTCGCCTTGTGGATCTTCCTGACCACGGTCTGCGCGAGCATCACGTTCTCTCCCGCGGTCAGATGCGGAAAGAGGTTGTATTGCTGAAACACCATGCCGACCTTCAGACGCAGCGCGCGCAGGTCGGCATGACGCGCATCGATATGCTCGCCATCGATTTCTATCGAACCTTCGTCGATGCTTTCGAGCCCGTTCAACGTGCGCAACAGCGTGCTCTTTCCCGAGCCGCTGCGCCCGATGATCGACACGACCTGACCGCGCTCGACGGCAAAGTCGATTCCCTTCAGCACCTGATTCGCGCCGAACTGCTTGTGAAGATTGCGGGTTTCAACGAGCGGCATTCCATTTCCTTTCGAGCGTGCGCGCATAGCGCGTCAACGGATAGCAAAGCACGAAGTAGATGATGGCGACGAGCCCATAGACGAGGAACGGCCGGAAAGTCGCGTTAGAAATCATCGTGCCGGCCTTCGTGAGTTCCGTGAAGCCGATGATCGATACGAGCGCCGTGTCCTTCACCGCCTGCACCGCGAAGCCGACCGTCGGACCGACCGCGATGCGTGTCGCCTGCGGCAGGACCACGTGTCGAAGCTGCTCGAAGTAGCTCATCGCGAGACTGGATGACGCTTCCCATTGTCCCTTCGGCACCGCTTCGACCGCGCCGCGCCAGATTTCCGCGAGATAGGCGCTCGTGAAGAGCGTGAGACCGACCGTCGCGGCGAGCCACGGCGAAACCTCGATGCCGAGCAGCGGCAGGCCGAAGAACACGAGGAACAGTTGCATCAGCAGGGGCGTGCCCTGAAAGATCTGGATGTACGCCTTGACGAGCGTGCGCAGCAGGTGCGAACCCGAGACGCGCATCACGAGCAGCGCGAAGCCGACGATGCCGCCCAGCACGAACGACACGATCGACAGCACGACGGTCCAGCGCGCCGCGAGCAACAGGTTCTCGACGATTTGCGCGAGGGTGAACTCGATCATCGCGCTGCGCTCCGGTTGCTCATCAGAAAGCGCTTGCCCGCCGCGTTCAACGCGGTGCGCAACACGAGCGCCATCACGAGATACGCAGCCGTAATGAAGAAGCACGTTTCGAAGGCGCGGAAGTTGCGTGACTGAATATAGCTCGCGGCGTAGGTGAGGTCCGGCACCGAGATCTGCGATACGACGGCGGAGCCGAGCATCGTGATGACGATCTGGCTGGTGAGCGCGGGAAACACCTTCGCGAGCGCCTGCGGCAGCACGACATGGCGAAACGTCTCGCCGCGCGACATGGCCAGCGACGCCGCCGCTTCGTGATGCCCCTTCGGCACGGCCGCGATGCCTGCGCGGATGATTTCGATCGAGTACGCGCCGAGATTGAGCGTCATCGCAAGAATGGCCGCGACGTATTCGCTCAGGTGAATGCCGAGCGCGGGCAGGCCGAAGAACACGAAGAACAGTTGCACGATGAACGGCGTATTGCGCACCGCCTCGACATAACCGCCGACGATCGCGGCGAGCCACGCTTGCCGGCTGTCGCGCGCGGCGGCACCGAGCACGCCGACCGACACGCCGAGCGCCGTCGACACGGCGGTCAGTGCGAGCGTCGTCGCCGCGCCGCTCGCGAACATGCCCGCGTACTGCGCGAGATCGGCGAATTGAAGTTCATAGGCCATACGTTGCCGCGCTCTTGATCAAAGGCTCGCGGGCAGCGGCTGGTTGAACCACTTCTTCGACATCGTGTTGAGCGTGCCGTCCTTTCTTGCCTGCGCGATGGTGTCGTCGACCTTGGTCATCAGGCGCGGCTCGTTCTTGTTCATGCCGACGAAGCAGGGCGAATCCTTGATGATGAACTTCGCTTCCGGCCGGCGCGGCGGATTCTTCGCAAGGATCGCGGCCGCGACGATGTTGCCCGCCGCGATCAGTTGCACCTGTCCCGAGAGAAACGCGGAGATGGTCGCGTTGTTGTCCTCGAAGCGCTTGATGGTCGCGTTCGGTGCCATCTGCGACAGCGCGATTTCTTCCAGCGCGCCGCGCGTCGCGCCGACGGTCTTGCCGGTGAGATCGGCGGGGCTGCTCACCTTGATGTCGGCGGGGCCGAACACGCCTTGGAAGTAGGGCGCATAAGGGGTGGAGAAATCGAGCACCTTCTCGCGTTCCGGCGTCTTGCCGAGCGACGAGATCACGAGATCGACCTTGTTGGTCGTGAGATACGGAATGCGGTTCGCGCTGTTCACGGGTACGAGCTCGAGCTTCACGTTCATCGATTTGGCGAGCAACGCGGCCATGTCGACGTCGTAGCCTTGCGGCTTCATGTCCGCGCCGACCGAGCCGAAAGGCGGATAGTCCTCGGGCACGGCGACGCGCAATGTGCCGTTCCTGGCGATGGTGTCGAGGGCGTCGGCGTGCGCGGCGAAGGGCGCGAGGGAAAGCAGCAACGCGACGAGTGCGGTGCGTCGCGCGCGGGAAAACGTGGTGAGCATCGATGATCCTTCGGTCTTGAACGGCCGCATTGGAAGGCGCGGCTCTCGAGCCGAGGCTTAAAGCGAGAGTCGTGCCATCGATGTCTATTCGTTGTATCGCCTGCGTTTGCCGGTTGCGCGTCTGTCGTCGCGCACAACGGGTGTGCAATTCGATGCGCTGCGCTGGTGCGTACTAGGTAGTCCACAAACGCAAAGGCCGCGCATCGACGCCATGCACGACGGGACGAAGGCGCGTCCAGCAATCGGTGAGCGTGTTCTGGAGCGGCTCCATCGAGCGGCTGATCGCGCGCACGATCAAGACGCCCGGTCCGACGCACGATGCGCCGGCGCGCAGTTCATCGTCGAAGGGCAGTTGCGCGGTGAGGGCTTCGGCGAGGGCATCGTCGCAAGCGGGGCCGATCGCCCACAGCGTGCCGTAGGCGGGAAAGCCGGCGAGTCCTTGCGCGGCATCGCGCAGCGGATCGTTTGCATCGAGCAGCGTGCGCTCGAACCAGAGCGTCGAGCCGTCGCGCCGCGTAATGCGCGATATCGCCTTGATGTGTCCTTGCGTCCACTTTTCGCCGGCGGCGGCGCGGCCGAGCAGCATCGCGTCCCAGCCGATCGCGCTCGCGCCTTCATCGAGTGTGAGATTGAATTCGAGTTCCACGTTCGACGACTCGAACACGATGTTGTTTTGCGGTAGCCAGTCGAGCTTCGCGTGCGCCGCGAGAGCAATATCGATGCGCTGCGTCGCGAGCTTGCCGTTGGCCTTGTACCACTTGGTCGCGCCGGGCGTCGTGATGACGGCGTGCGTGTGCTCGTCAAGGCGCACGTCGATGGACAGGCGGTCGCCGCCCGCCACGCCGCCCGGCGGATGCACGATCACCGAGTGACAGATATCGCCTTCGGGATAGAGCGGCCGTTGCAGCCTCAACGGTCCTTCGTGCTTGCGATGAACGCAAACGGTGCGGCCATGCTGATGCGCGTAGCCGAGTTCGAGCGAGCCGCGCCATGTGTTCGGATCGACGAGCGTCGCGTGCGATTCATGAAGCATGAAAAAGAAGCGATATGCGCGATGGAGAGGGAATCGTCATCATACGGCGATCAGCTCGCGCACTCCATGCTCGTCCATCTCGGAGCCCGCGCCGCCCGCGACGATTTCGCCGCGACTCATCACCCAGTAGCGATCGGCGAGCTCGCGTGCGAAGTCGTAATACTGCTCGACGAGCAGCACGGTCATGCCCATTTCATCGACGAGCTGTCGCAGCGTGCGGCCGATGTCGCGGATGATAGACGGCTGGATGCCCTCGGTCGGTTCATCGAGGATGAGCAGTTGCGGCTCGCTCATCAGCGCGCGGCCGATTGCGAGCTGTTGTTGCTGACCGCCCGAGAGATCGCCGCCTCTGCGGTTTTTCATGTCTCTGAGGACGGGGAAGAGATCGTAGATGCGATCAGGAATCTTCGATGGCGCTTTTCGGCTCGCTGCGCCGACCAGCAGGTTTTCTTCCACGGTGAGACGCCCGAAGATGTCGCGTCCCTGCGGCACGTAGGCGAGGCCGTTCGCGACACGCGCGTGAGTTGGCATGGACGAGATCTTGTTGCCGCGCCAGTTGATGGTGCCGCTTTTGGTCGGCACGACGCCCATCAGACAGCGCAGCAGTGTCGTCTTGCCGACGCCGTTGCGGCCGAGCAGCACCGTGAGCTCGCCGTCGGGCACGGTCATCTTCACATCGCGGAGGATGTGGCTGCCGCCGTAGTACTGGTTCAGGTTTTCGACTTCTAGCATTTTGGCCTGCTTTGTGTTCGGGTTTCGTTTCGCTGGATCCCGTTAGCGTGCCGGGCTTGCGCGAAACGAAAGCCCGCGGCAACAAACAAATCACCGCCCGAGATAAGACTCAATAACGGCCTCGTCCCGCTTGACATCATCCAATGTTCCTTCAGCGAGAACCCGTCCTTCAGCCATCACAGTGACCTTGCCACTGTCGCCAGCAAGCGCAGCAACGAACTCCATATCATGCTCGACGACCATCATCGAACACGATCCCCGCAGCTTGTTCAGAAGCTCGGCGAGTTCCATCGTCTCGTGATCGGTCATGCCTGCGGCAGGCTCATCGAGGAGCAAAAGAGCAGGCTGCTGCATCAGCAACATGCCGATTTCGAGCCGCTGCTTCTGTCCATGCGAAAGCTCCCCCGCGAGCCGCGTCGCCTGATGCTGCAATCGAATCAGCTCCAGTGTTTCCTCGATGCGCGCCTGTGCCTGCCGATCCAGCCGCGCGCGCAGAGATGCAAACCAGCGCTTGTCGGTCTTCATCGCGAGTTCGAGGTTTTCCCACACGGGATGGTTCTCGAACACAGTCGGCTTCTGGAATTTGCGGCCGATGCCCGTGCGCGCGATCACCGGCTCCGACATGCGCGTGAGATCGAGCGTCTGGCCGAGAAAGACCTTGCCGTCATCGGGGCGGGTCTTGCCGGTAATGACGTCCATCATCGTCGTCTTGCCCGCGCCGTTCGGGCCGATCACGCAGCGCAACTCGCCCACGTCGATGGACAACGCCAGCTTGTTCAATGCGCGAAAGCCATCGAAGCTCACGGTGACGTCTTCGAGATAGAGAATCGTGCCGTGCGATACGTCGATCTCACCGGGCGCGAGCACATGGCCCAGCCCCGAGATGACGTTGATGTTCTTGTGATTCGATTCGGGCGAATCCGGCGCGGGCGGAATCGGCGGAAGGTCGACGATCAAAGCATGGTGTGCGGTCATTCTGCGCAATCTCCAGCGGTCTTCTTGCGGCGCGCGAGATCGATGAGACCCATGATGCCGTTCGGCAAAAGCAAGGGCACGAGCGTGAAGATGAGGCCGAGGAAGAACAGCCAGTACTCCGCGAAGTATGCGGTGAAAAAGCTCTTCGCGCCGTTCACCGCAAACGCGCCGATGATCGGGCCGATCAACGTGCCGCGTCCGCCGACCGCTACCCAGATGGCCATTTCTATCGAATTTGCCGGCGACATCTCGCTCGGATTGATGATGCCGACCTGCGGCACGTACAACGCCCCCGCGATGCCGCACAGCACGGCCGACACGGTCCAGATGAAGAGCTTGTACGCGAGCGGGCTGTAGCCGAGAAACATCAGACGCGCTTCGCCGTCGCGCACGCCGGTGACGACGCGCCCGAGCTTCGACGTGACGATCCAGCGCGCCGCGAGAAACGCGAGCACGAGCACGGCGAACGTGATGAGAAACAACGCCGTGCGCGTACCCGGATGCGTGACGGAGAAGCCCGCGATGCGCTTGAAATCCGTGAAGCCGTTGTTGCCGCCGAAGCCCGTTTCATTGCGATAGAAGAGCAGCATCGCGGCGAAGGTCATGGCCTGCGTGATGATCGACAGATAGACGCCTTTCACGCGCGAGCGGAACGTGAAGAAACCGAACAGCCACGCGAGCACGCCGGGCACGAGCACGACGAGCAGCAACGCGTACCAGAGATGCTCCGTGCCTTCCCAGTACCACGGCAGCTTGTGCCAGTCGAGGAACACCATGAAGTCGGGCAGGTCGCTCTGATACGTGCCTTCGCGGCCGATCGAGCGCATCAGGTACATGCCCATCGCGTAGCCGCCGAGCGCGAAAAAGAGCGCATGGCCGAGGCTCAGGATGCCGCAGTAACCCCACACGAGATCGAGCGCGAGCGCGCCGATCGCATAGCACATGAGCTTGCCGATGAGCGTCATCGCATAGGCGGACAGATGGAACGTGCTCGTCTCGGGCAGCACGAGCGCGCTGACCGGCACGAAGATGCACATCGCGATGATGAGCGCGATCAGCGCGAGCCATCCGTTACGCGGCAGGAGCGCGGCGCGCGGCGGCAGGCCGAGCGCGAACCCCGCGCGCGCGGCGCCCGCATCGGGTTGCGGCGCGACGTCGAGATTCGCGCCGATGTTGGTCGAGGCGGTCATGGCTCAGGCCTCCGCGCTGCGGCCCTTCAGGGCGAACATGCCCTGCGGACGCTTCTGAATGAACAACACGATGAGCACGAGCACCGCGATCTTCGCGAGCACCGCGCCCCAGAACGGCTCGACGGCCTTGCTCACGAGCCCGAGCCCGAAGCCGCCGATCACCGTGCCCGCAAGCTGGCCGACGCCGCCGAGCACCACCGCCATGAACGAATCGATGATGTAGCTCTGGCCGAGATCCGGCCCGACGTTGCCGATCTGCGAGAGCGCGCAGCCGCCGAGTCCTGCGATGCCCGCACCGAACGCAAACGCATACGAATCGACGCGCGCGGTCTTCACGCCGACGCACGCGGCCATGCGGCGGTTCTGCGTCACCGCGCGCACGAAGAGGCCAAGACGCGTCTTCGTGAGCACGCCCCACGCGATCGCGACCACCGCGAGCGAGAACGCGAGGATCGTCAGACGGTTGTACGGCAGGATGAGGTTCTGCATCACCGTGACGCCGCCGCTCATCCACGAAGGATTCGTCACCTGCACGTTCTGCGCGCCGAAGAGCGTGCGCGTCGCCTGAATCAGGATCAGGCTGATGCCGAAGGTCGTCAGCAGTGTTTCGAGCGGACGTCCATAAAGATGTTTGAGCACGAGCCTTTCCAGCACGATGCCGACCAGCGCCGCCGCGATGAACGATGCGGGCACCGCGAACAGCGGATACCAGTTGAACGCGGCGGGCGCGTAATGCTGCACGAGGTTCTGCACGACATATGTCGCGTACGCGCCGATCATCAGGAACTCGCCGTGCGCCATGTTGATGACGCCGATCAGGCCATACGTGATCGCGAGGCCGAGCGCCGCGAGCAACAGCACGCTGCCGAGCGAGAGGCCCGCGAAGATCGTGCCGAAGATCTCGCTGCGGCGCTGAATCGAATCGAGCGCGTAGAGGCCTTCCTGCGCCGCGTTGCGCACGCGTTCATCGGGTTCGTCGAAGGAGCCGTCGGCTTTCTTCGCGACGATGGGCCGCAGCAGCTCGTACATGTCCAGATCGTGCCGCGCCGCGACGAGTTGCGCCGCTTCAAGGCGCTTGCCGACGTCGGGATCGTGAAGGGCGGTCATCGCCCAGAGCGTGTCGAGGCGCTTCTTCAGTTCGGGATCTTTCTCGATGGCGCGCGCGCGGTCGATCAACGGCTTCATCGAGGCGTCGGGGTTCTTGAGGAGCGCTGCGATCGCTTCGCGGCGTTTGGCGGTATCGGCGGAGGCGAGCTGCAGGCCCGATAACGCGCCGGCGACCTTCGTGCGCAGGATGTTGCTCAACGTGATCTGCTGCGCATCGGGTGCTTCGACGGTCTTGCCGGTGATCGGGTCCTTCGTGCCGTCGTCGGTCTGAATGTAGACGTGGCCGTTGTCGGTCGCGACGAGCGAGCCATCGGACAGCGCGGTCAGCACGGCGACCGATGGCGAATCGGCGTTGGCGATGAGCTTGTCGATGGCGGCGGATCTGGCTTCGAAGTCGTCGCCGGCGAGCGGGGCGAGGTCGTCGCTGGTGAGTGCGCGGGCGCTGAACGGCGCGATCGCGATGAAGAGCGCGAGCAATACGCGCATGAAGGAACCGGTCATGATGGCCTTTCTGATGAGACATGGACGGCCGCGCGAATCAGGAAGGCGCGCGCGGCCTCACTGCTTCAAACCATCACGGCATCACGCGACACGCACGCGCTGACGGCGCAGGAACGCGGGAATGGAGCTGACGATATCCGGCTTGCCCTGATTGCCAGCGATATACGGACTCCACGGCTGCGCGCGCACCGCCGTCTTCGTCTTCCACACGACGTTGAACTGCCCGTCGCCGCGAATTTCGCCGATCATCACCGGCTTGTGCAGATGGTGATTGCCGTCCATCGACAGCGTGAATCCCGAGGGTGCGGCGAAGGTCTGGCCGATCATCGCGGTGCGCACCTTGTCGACGTCGGCGCTCTTGGCTTTTTCGACGGCCTGCTTCCACATGTGGATGCCGACAAAGGTCGCTTCCATCGGGTCGTTCGTCACGCGCTTGTCGCCGCCCGGCAGGTTTTGCGCTTTCACGTACTCGAAGAATTGCTTCTCGAACTTCGAGTTGTTCGTGTTCTTTACCGACATGAAGTAGTTCCATGCGGCGAGATGGCCGACGAGCGGCTTCGTATCGATGCCGCGCAATTCTTCTTCACCGACCGAGAATGCGACGACGGGCACGTCGGTCGCTTTCAGGCCCTGGTTGCCGAGCTCCTTGTAGAACGGTACGTTGGAATCGCCGTTGATCGTAGAGATGACAGTTGTCTTTCCCCCTTGGGCAAAGGTCTTGATGTTCGCGACGATGGTTTGATAGTCGCTATGTCCGAATGGTGTGTAGACCTCTTGTATGTCCGCATCCTTGACGCCCTTGGAATGTAGGAACGCGCGCAGGATCTTGTTGGTCGTGCGCGGATACACGTAGTCGGTGCCGAGCAGGAAGAAGCGCTTGGCGCTGCCGCCTTCCGGACCCATCAGATATTCGACGGCGGGGATTGCCTGCTGATTCGGCGCCGCGCCCGTATAGAACACGTTGCGCGACATCTCTTCGCCTTCGTACTGCACGGGGTAGAACAGCAGGCCGTTGAGTTCCTCGAAGACCGGCAGCACGGACTTGCGCGAGACGGACGTCCAGCAGCCGAACACGACGGCGCACTTGTCCTGCGTGAGAAGCTGACGCGCTTTCTCGGCGAAGAGCGGCCAGTTCGAAGCCGGATCGACGACGACGGGTTCGAGCTGTCGGCCCATGACGCCGCCGCTCTTGTTGATATCGGCGATGGTCATGAGCGCCGTGTCCTTCAGCGACGTCTCGGAGATCGCCATCGTGCCCGACAGCGAATGCAGGACGCCGACCTTGATCGGACCCGTATCGGCGGCCTGGGCCTTCGTGAACGGAAGCTGACCCGCGAGGGCGAGCGCCCCCGACATGGAGCCGAACTTCAGCAGACTGCGTCGTTTCATGATGAATGTTCCCCTTGCCGATGTGTTTGTTTGAGCAATGACGATTGCTCGCATCGTTCTGCAAGGGTTATGCCAATGAGGGTGGAATGCCCGGATCGCTTGGGTTTGCGGGTGGTTCGTGGAAGGTTTTACTGCTGCGTGGTCATGTTGTGGGGCGGGGTTTTGGTGCACGTCGGAGGTTGCGTGCATCGTTGCGGTGCGGGTGCGCTTTGTTTTTGCTTATTGCGCGAACCCGTTATCGTGTCGGTCTATTGGCACTGCCTCCCCCGGGGCGGCTGTCGCTTTCTTCGCACATGTGCCAACCATGTCTCCCTGCTATTGATCGGGACGTTCGATCGGTTCCCAATTCATCGAGTTTGCAGTAGTGATTTGCAAACGAGAGCGAAGTTCTGGATGCGCTTGCGCCTGACTAAGAATTGCCATACATCCGATAAGTCGTGCGTGTTCGTTCGTCACTGGTTCGCCGCATTGATCGGCGCGATCAGGAGGCACGTTGAAAACGAATCCTGCGGCCGCTCGCTCTGCAATGGCTGATTGCACGGCGTCTCGATGAACAGGCTCGGCGGCGGTCTTTCATCTCAATACCCTCGGCATCGCTCGAAGTTTTCAAAAGCTCGTTGCTTACATAGTAGGTAAGTGCGTGAATCTTGAAACGTCACTCGGGCGACTTGGCATTCTTCCACAGCCTCTTCTGCCTCGCTGACTCCACGCGCGGCCAATTCGGTCGCATTGTCAACCAATGAATCCGGCTGATACTCGAATGGCAGCGCGTCACCAAGCCGTGCTAGTGAGTTATTCGGAAGCTGGGATGTGTACAACTGAGGGGGCTGCACGCCGACCGATTGACCCGTCGGCCGCGAAGCGGGCCGGAGCCATTTGGCGCTGAACCAGTGAAGCAAGCGGCGCGAGGTGGCAGACCGTGCGCGAGCCAAGCTTGGTTGGGCCTACAAGGGCGATACTTAGGCGGGTGCCACTCGCGGTTGGCAAGCATGGTCAAACTGCGTGTGGCCGCGGGCCTAAACGAGCTGCTTTCTTTGCAGCAGCAAAGAAAGTGACTGCAGCCCCGCACAGGGGCAGTGCTAATAGACCGACGCGAAATCAGGATTCCACGAAAGCTAATAGCACAAAGCCCCAATCAAAAAAACCCTACCGATTAACCATTCGCGCCGGCACGCTCAACGCGAGCACCGCGCCAAGCACGAGAAACCCCGCAAGCATATACATGCCGCTCGCAGTAGAAGCGGTCACCTGCTTGAGCCACCCGACGAGATAGGGACTCAAAAACCCGGCCAGGTTACCCAAAGAATTGATCATCGCAATCCCCGCCGCCGCGCCCGTCCCAGCGAGAAACGCCGTCGGCAGACTCCAGAACAAAGGCAACGTAGTGAGAATGCCCATCGTCGCAAGCGTGAGGCCGATCATCGCGAGCGTCGTGTTCGACGCCCACACCACCGACAGCACCAGCCCGATCGCGCCGATGAACGCCGGAATCGCGATATGCCAGCGGCGCTCGCCGGTCCGGTCCGCGCTGCGCGCCGCGTACAGCATGCCGATCACCGCCGCGCCATACGGAATCGCGGACAGCAGGCCGACCTGCAATGCATCGGAGACGCCCATCGACTTGATGATCGTCGGCAGCCAGAAGCTCACGCCGTAAAGACCCATCACGAACGAGAAGTAGATGAGGCTCATCAGCCAGACTTTCGGGCTCGACAGGATCTTGCCGAGCGGCAGATCTTCCTTCTCGACGTTATCCGCCGCGATATTGCGCTCGAGCAGTTCGCGTTCTTCCTGCGTGAGCCACTTCGCTTTCGCGATGCGGTCGTCGAGCATCGCGAGCACGACGAAACCGACCACGACCGACGGGATGCCTTCGAGCAAGAGCAGCCATTGCCAGCCGTGCCAGCCATGCACGCCGTCGAAACTCTTCATGATCCAGCCGCTGATCGGACCGCCGATCAGACCGGACAACGCGATGGCCGTCATGAAAAGCGTCGTCATGCGCCCGCGCCTGCGCGCCGGAAACCAGTACGTCAGATAAAGAATGATGCCGGGGAAGAAGCCCGCTTCCGCCGCGCCGAGCAGGAAGCGCATCACGTAGAACATCATCGGCGTCGTGATGAACATCGTGAGCGCGGAAATGATGCCCCACGAAATCATGATCCGCGCGATCCACACCCGCGCACCCACGCGATGCAGGATCACGTTGCTCGGTATCTCGAAGATGAAGTAGCCGAAGAAGAAGATGCCGGCGCCGAAGCCGTACACGGCGTCCGAGAGCTGCAGGTCTGCGGCCATCTGCAGTTTCGCGAAGCCGACATTCACGCGGTCCAGATACGCGACCACGTAGCAGATCAGCAAAAGCGGCGAGAGCCGCCACGCGACCTTGCGATACGTGGCCTCCTCGAAGGCCGATGGCGCACCCGCGCCGGGGCGGGGCATGGGGTTGGCGGTGCTGGCCATGTTGCTCGTCTCCTCTAGTTTTTTAGCGTTCGACGTCGAGCGGATGGGCCCGCTCGCGATTACAGACGCGTAAGGATTCTAGCCCGTCGACATTCACGCCAAACGCTTGTTATTGCTAGGGAAAGCACGGATGTCCGGGCGCACGCCGCATCGTCGCGCGGCGTGCGCGCATCGCTCAGACGCAGCGGCCGCCGTCCACTTCGAGGGCGACGCCCGTGATGAACTCGGCGTCGTCGGAGGCGAGGTAGAGCGCCGCGTTGGCGATGTCCTGCGGCGTCGAGAAGCGGCCGAGCGGGATCGTCGCGAGGAACTTGCGGCGGTTCTCGGGCGTGTCTTCCATGCCCATGAACTCGGAGAGCAGGGCGGTTTCGCCCATCACCGGATTGATGCAGTTCACGCGGATGCGATCCGGGCCCAGCTCCACCGCGAGCGCCTTGCTCGCGATGATCACCGCCGCCTTGCTGCCGTTGTACCAGACGAGTCCCGGGCGCGGCCGCACGCCCGCCGTCGACGCGATATTGATGAACGCGCCGCCGCCCTGCTCGCGGAAGTACGGCACGAACTGCTCGACGCTCCAGTAGATGCTCTTCACGTTCACCGCATAGACGCGGTCGAATTCGGCTTCGGTCACGTCGAGTACGGGCTTGTTGCGATGCGTCGTGCCCGCGTTGTTGACGACGACCTGCACGCTGCCGAAGTCCTGGATGGCCGCGTCGAAGAGCGTTTGCCAGTCGCCGCGCCGGGTGACGTCGCCCGCCACGGCGATCGCGCGGCCGTGCTTCACTTCCGGCGACGACCCGAGCGCGATTTCGCTCGCCACACGTTCGGCCGCCGGGCCGTTGAGATCGTTGACGACGACGTTCGCCCCCTCGCGCGCGAAGGTCTTCGCGATGCCTTCGCCGAAGCCCGAGCCGCCGCCCGTCACGATCACGGTTTTGCCTTGCAGTCGCATGCCTGTCTCCGTTATTTACCCATGTTTGATGGCGATGGTCTTCAGCGTCGTGAAGCCGTACAGCGCTTCGAAACCTTTCTCGCGTCCATGCCCGGAATGCTTCACGCCGCCGAACGGCAATTCGATGCCGCCGCCCGCGCCGTAGTTGTTGATGAACACCTGCCCCGAGCGCACGCGGCGCGCGAGGCGCATCTGCCGCGCGCCGTCGCGTGTCCAGATTCCGGCTACGAGGCCGTAGTCGGTGCCATTGGCGAGTTTCAGCGCATCGGCTTCGTCGTCGAAGGGCATCGCGGCGAGCACCGGGCCGAACACTTCCTCGCGCGCGAGACGGTGCGTCGGCGGGACGTCGCGCAGCAACGTGGGCGCCTGATAGAAGCCCGCTTCGGGCGCATCGCCGACGACTTCGCCGTGCGCGGCCATCGGGATGCCGTCGTGCTGCGCATCGGATAGAAAGTCCCACACGCGCTGCTGCTGCTTCGCGCTGATGAGCGGGCCGCAGTCGAGATCGAGCTTGCTCGGACCGACCTTCAGCGCCGCGAACGCCTGCGACAGCCGCTCGAGCAGCGGCTCGTAGGCCGCGCGTTCGATCAGCACGCGGCTGCCCGCCGAGCATGTCTGCCCCGCGTTCTGCACGATCGCGGCGACGAGCACGGGCAGCGCGGCGTCGAAATCGGCATCGGCGAACACGATCTGCGGCGACTTGCCGCCCAGTTCGAGTGTCACGGGGACGTGGTTATCGGCGGCCATCTTGGTGACGGCCGCGCCCGTTGCGGGCGAACCCGTAAACGAGATGTGGTCGATGCCCGGATGCCGCGCGAGCGCCGCTCCCGCTTCGTGCCCGTAGCCGGTGACGATATTGAGCGCGCCGTCGGGCAGGCCCGCTTCCGCCGCCAGTTCGGCGATGCGCAACAGCGACAGGCACGCGTCTTCGGCCGGCTTCGCGACACACGCATTGCCGGTTGCGAGCGCGGCGCCGACGCTGCGCCCGAAAATCTGCAGCGGATAGTTCCACGGCACGATATGGCCCGTCACGCCGTGCGGCTCGCGGATCGTGAGCACGGTATAGCCGGATTGATAGGGCAGGGTTTCGCCGTGCAGCTTGTCGGCGGCGCCCGCGTAGAACTCGAAGTAGCGCGCGATGCCGGTGGCGTCGGCGCGCGCCTGTCTGAGCGGCTTGCCGGTGTCGCGCGCCTCGATCTGCGCGATTTCCTCGTGGCACGCGCCAATCAGCATCGACAGGCGCGCGAGGATGCGTCCGCGCTCGGCGGCGCTCATCGCGCCCCAGTCGCCTTCGAACGCGGCGCGGGCGGCGGCGACGGCGAGGTCGATGTCGGCCGCCGAGCCGCGCGCGATCTGCGCGAAGATCTGCCCGTCCGACGGATCGACGACGGGGATCGTCTCCCTGCCCGATGGCGCGACCCATCGGTTGTTGATGAAATGCTTCGCGTCTTCCATGCACGTCTCCTGAAATCGGGTTTCTGCTGCTGGAATTCGATGCTGAATCCGATTATCGCGCCAACGCCCGGCGCGCGCCGTGCGTGCAAAGGACGCGCAAACCGATTGGCTATAATGACGCAATCAAGCATCCACACGCGCGAGGGTTGCGCGGTTCGTCCAAGGACCGTCCGCCCGTGCGATTCCATCTCCGACCTCAACTTCTCCAGAGAGTGCTCATGAGCTTCAACAACGTACCTCCCGGCCGTGATCTCCCCCAGGATTTCAACGTCATCATCGAGATTCCCGCGCAAAGCGATCCGGTCAAATACGAAGCGGACAAGGACATGGGCCTGCTCGTCGTCGACCGCTTCATCGGCACCGGCATGCGCTATCCGGCCAACTATGGCTTCATTCCGCAAACGCTCTCCGGTGACGGCGACCCGGTCGACGTGCTCGTCATCACGCCGTTTCCGCTGCTCGCAGGTTCGGTCGTGCGCGCGCGTGCGCTCGGCATGCTGCAGATGACCGATGAATCCGGCGTGGATGCGAAGCTCGTCGCGGTGCCGCACGACAAGATCTGCCCGATGACGGCGAACATCAAGTCGATCGACGACGTGCCCGAATACCTGAAGGACCAGATCAAGCACTTCTTCGAGAACTACAAGGCGCTCGAAAAGGGCAAGTGGGTGAAGGTCGAAGGCTGGGCGGGCATCGACGCCGCGCACAAGGAAATCTCTGAAGGCGTCGCGAACTTCAAGAAGTAAGCGCGCTTTTTGACGAAACGCCGCCGCGTTGCCGAAACGCGGCGGCGTTTCTTATTCTTCTTCGCTTGCTTCGGTCTGGGGCAGCAACGATTCGAGCGTCCGCTCTCCCGCGATCAACGCGCGCTTCTGCTGCACGCTCAGACGCTTCACACGATATTCGGCGCGCAACGCCTCCGATCTCCCTGCCAATTCGAACGACGCCAGCACACGGAGAGGTTTCCTTGCACGCGTATAGCGCGCGCCCTTGCCGCTCGCATGCGCGCAGAAGCGCGCTTCGACGTCCGTCGCGATCCCCGTATAGAGGCTGCCGTCGGCGCATTCGATCAGATAGAGGAACCACGGCATTGCGTTGGGCCGGCGCTCGATGAATGATTTGCCGCGCATTATCGCCGAAAGCACCGCGCCGGGGCGCTTTTGTCCGCTTCGGCGTGCTGCTTCGACTTGCGCGAGAATAGCCGCTTTCGGGCGCCGCTTTTGCACGGCTCGCGCTCATCGATATTTCAGCGAGGTAGCCTGTTGAATCGCGAGGTCGAAATTCATGTAGTCGATGCGCTGGACGAAATTCCGGCCGACGACTGGAACCGGCTCGCCGGCGATAACCCGTTCGTGCGTCACGCGTTTCTCTCGGCGTTGCAGGAAACGGGCTGCGCCGTCAAGCGCACCGGCTGGCGCGCGCATCATCTGATATTGAAACGCGGCGGCGAATTCGCCGGCGCAATGCCGCTCTATCTGAAATCGCATTCGCGCGGCGAGTATGTGTTCGATCACGCCTGGGCCGACGCCTTCGAGCGCCACGGCTTGCGCTATTACCCGAAGGCGCTGTCCGCCGTGCCGTTTTCGCCGGTGACGGGGCCGCGCCTCATCGCCGCGCATCACGAGGATCGCGTGTTGCTCGCGCGTGGCGCCATCGAATTGACGCGGCGTCTCGAACTGTCGTCGCTGCATGTGCTGTTTCCGCACGCGCAGGACGTCGAGGCGCTGACCGACGCGGGCTACATGCTGCGCGAAGGCGTGCAGTTTCACTGGGAAAACCTGCCCGGCGACGGCTTCGCGAACTTCGACGCCTTTCTCGCGACGATGAGCCACGACAAGCGCAAGAAAGTGAAGCAGGACCGCCGGCGCGTGACGCAAGCGGGCGTGACGTACACGTGGCTGCGCGGCGCGCAGATCGACGAAAGCGCGCTCGACTTCTTCTACGATTGCTACGACAACACGTATCGCGAGCACTGGAACGCGCCTTATCTGTCGCGCGAATTCTTCGGCCAGATTCACGCCAGCGCGCCCGACAGCATGCTGCTCGTGATCGCCGAAGCAGACGGCGAGCGGCTCGCGTGCGCGCTCAACATGATCGGCGGCGACACGATGTACGGCCGTTACTGGGGCACCCGCGAATTCATCTCGGGGCTGCACTTCGAGACGTGCTACATGCAGGGCATCGCGTATTGCATCGAGCACGGGCTCGCGCGCTTCGAGGGCGGCGCGCAGGGCGTGCACAAGATGTCGCGCGGTCTCCTGCCGACGCCGACATGGTCCGCTCACTGGATCGCCGACCAGCGTTTCGCGCACGCGATCGCCGAGTTTCTCGATGCCGAGACGCAGGCAATGGATCAGCATATCGAGGAACTCGAAGCGCATACGCCGTTCAGGAAGAAGACGTGATGCGATAATCGACGAGACCTTTCGTTGCAATACGCGCACATCCATGTCGACCATGAACAGAAACTTCTTCAACCTGTACAGCCACGACTTCGCGCGCGTCGCGGTCGGCGTTCCGGCCTGCAAAGTGGCCGATCCGGCGTTCAATGCGGCGCAGACGATCGAGCTGGCGAGAGAGGCCGCCGCGCGCGGCGCGGTGCTCGTCGCGTTTCCCGAGCTCGGCATTTCCGCCTACACGTGCGACGATCTCTTCCATCAGCGCGCGTTGCTCGATGCCTGCGAAGACGCACTGCAAAGCATTCTGGACGCGTCGAAGGGACTGAATATCGCGATGATCGTCGGCGCGCCGATCAAGGCGGAGCACAAGCTCTTCAATTGCGCGATCGTCATCGCCGACGGATTCATTCGCGGCGTCGTGCCGAAGAGTTATCTGCCGAACTACGGCGAGTTTTACGAGGCGCGTCAGTTCAGCCCCGCCGATGCCGCGGCGACGAACACGCTCACGCTCTGCGGTCAGGACGTGCCGTTCGGCGCATCGCTGCTGTTTCAGATCAAGGATCTTCCGCTCTTCAGATTTCACGTCGAGATTTGCGAGGACGTGTGGGTGCCGATTCCGCCGTCGTCGTTCGCGGCGCTCGCCGGCGCCACCGTGCTCGTGAATCTGTCGGCGTCGAATATCGTCGTGGGCAAGTCGGCGTATCGGCATCAGCTCGTCGGGCAGCAGTCCGCGCGTTGCGTCGCGGCGTATCTGTACACCTCGGCGGGCAATGGCGAATCGTCCACCGATCTGGCCTGGGACGGGCAGGGCCTCATCTACGAGAACGGCGAACTGCTCGCGGAGTCCGAGCGCTTCTCGGATCAGTCACATCTGATCTTCGCGGATGTCGATCTCGAACGGCTTTCGCGCGAACGCATGAGACAAACCACGTTCGGTCGCTCGACGCACCGGCACGCACACGAAGTCGAACAGTTCGATGTCGTCGAATTTCCGCTGGCGGTGCCGGCCGACGAGAAGCTGCCGCTCGAACGTCGCGTCGCGCGCTTTCCCTACGTACCCGCCGACGCCGCGCGCCGCGACGAGCGATGCAACGAGGTGTACAACATTCAGGTGCAGGCGCTGTTGCAGCGGCTTCAGTCGTCGGGCATGTCGAAGGTCGTCATCGGCATTTCGGGCGGGCTCGACTCGACGCATGCACTGCTCGTGTGCGCGAAGGCGATGGACCGTCTCGGCTTGCCGCGCGCCAATATCCTCGCCTACACGATGCCGGGCTTCGCAACGAGCGATCGCACGCTGCGGCAGGCGCGCGAGCTGATGGAAGTCGTCGGCTGCACGGCAAGCGAGATCGACATCCGGCCGAGTTGCGTGCAGATGCTCTCGGACATCGGCCATCCGCACAGTTCGGGCGCAGAGCAGTACGACATCACGTATGAAAACGTTCAGGCCGGCGAGCGCACGAGCCATCTGTTCAGGCTCGCGAATCTGAACAACGCGATCGTCATCGGCACGGGCGACCTGAGCGAGCTCGCACTCGGCTGGTGCACCTACGGCGTGGGCGATCACATGTCCCACTACAACGTCAACGCGAGCGTGCCGAAGACCTTGATCACGCATCTGGTGCGCTGGGTCGCGGAGTCGGGGCAGATCGGCGGCGCCGGAACCGATGTGCTCGAAAACATCCTGAGCACCGACATCAGTCCGGAACTCATTCCCGGCAAGACGAGCGGCGTGGTCGAGCAGAAGACGGAGAGCGTCATCGGTCCGTACGAACTGCAGGACTTCAACCTCTACTACACGTTGCGCTTCGGATTTGCACCAACGAAGGTCGCGTTCCTCGCGCTGCATGCATGGCGCAACCGCGATGCGGGCGCGTGGCCGGAAGGTCCGACAGTCGCGCGGAATCAGTACGACCTCGGCGAGATCCGCAAGAATCTGCGGATATTTCTCGAGCGGTTCTTCCGCACGAGCCAGTTCAAGCGGTCATGCATACCGAACGCGCCGAAGGTCGGCTCGGGCGGCTCGCTTTCTCCGCGCGGCGACTGGCGTGCGCCGAGCGACGCACAGGCAACGGTATGGCTCAAGGACCTCGAACGCGTTCCTGCGAAAGAGTGATGGCGCGCGAAATTCCGTCATTACATGGCCACCTCGCGATTTTCCGGACGGCTTGCTCGATGAAACGCGGCTAGAATCGAAACCATCTGCCCCACGCGGGGCACGACGTTTTTTTCGAACCCCTTGAATCGATCTTTACGCGAGGCACGCCATGAAACGCATCACCGCCATCATCAAACCGTTCAAGCTCGACGAAGTCCGCGAAGCGCTCGCCGAAGTGGGTCTCACGGGCCTCACGGTCACGGAAGTGAAGGGCTTTGGCCGCCAGAAAGGGCACACCGAGCTTTATCGTGGTGCAGAGTATGTCGTCGATTTTCTGCCGAAGGTGAAGATCGAAGTCGTCGTCGCAAACGATCAAACAGATCAGGTCATCGACGCAATCATCGGCGCTGCGCGCACCGGCAAGATCGGCGACGGCAAGATCTTCGTCGCCGATGTCGAGCGCGTGATCCGTATCCGCACCGGCGAGGAAAACGAAGCGGCGGTCTGAGCGCCGCGTTTCGTCACGTCGATCGCGCCATCCCGGCCCGCCGTTCGCGCGGGCTTCTTTTTCTTCTTTCGCTTCGTGCATGCACCAGCGCGATGCGCCTCGTCGCTGTGGACTTTTTTGAGCCGGCATTATTGCCTGGGCGCAGGATTGTCCCATCCGTGCTGTAACATCGAATTCCTGGTTATATTTTTGTAAGGAATTGTTTGATGCATCACGCGATAGGCTTCATTCAGGATCTCGCGGTGATCATGGCTATCGCGGGCGTCGTGACAGTGCTGTTCCACCGTCTGCGGCAGCCGGTCGTCCTGGGCTATATCGCCGCGGGCGTGATCATCGGGCCGTACACCCCGCCGTTCAATCTCATTCACGACGAAGCGACGATCCAGACGCTCGGCGAACTCGGTGTCGTGTTCCTGATGTTCTCGCTCGGGCTCGAATTCAGCCTGCGCAAGCTCTTCAAGGTCGGCGCGACGGCGTTCGTCGCGGCGCTCTCGGAGATCGTGCTGATGATCTGGGTCGGCTACGAGATCGGGCGATGGTTCGGCTGGACCGCGATGGACTCGCTCTTTCTCGGCGCGATGCTCGCGATCTCGTCGACGACGATCATCGTAAAGGCGCTCTCCGAACTCGGCATGAAGGGCGAGCACTTCGCGCAGATCGTGTTCGGCATTCTGATCGTCGAGGATATCCTCGCTATCGCGATGCTCGTGCTGCTCTCCGGGATCGCGCAGACGGGCTCGGTGAGCGCGGGCGTCGCCGTCGTCACGCTCGGCAAGCTGTTGCTCTTCATGACGGTTTCGCTCGTCGTGGGCATTCTGACGGTGCCGCGCGCGCTCAATTACGTGGCGCGCGCGAAGAGCGACGAGATGCTGCTCGTCACCGTGCTCGGCTTCTGCTTCGGCTTCTGCCTGCTCGTCGTGAAGCTCGACTATTCGATTGCGCTCGGCGCGTTCCTGATCGGCGCGATCATGGCGGAATCGAAGCATCTCGCGCGCATCGAGCATCTGATCGCGCCCGTGCGCGACATGTTTTCGGCGATCTTCTTCGTGACCATCGGCCTGCTGCTGAATCCGTCCGTGCTCGTCGATTACGCGTGGCCAATCGCAGTCATCACCTTCGCCGTGGTGCTCGGCAAGATCGTCTCGTGCGGGCTCGGCACGTTCCTCGCGGGCAAGGACGGGCGCACGTCGATGCGTGTCGGCATGAGCGTCTCGCAGATCGGCGAGTTCTCTTTCATCATCGCCTCGCTCGGGCTGTCGCTCAAGGTCACGAGCAGCTTTCTCTATCCGATCGCGGTGGCCGTGTCCGCGCTCACGACGCTCTTCACGCCGTATCTGATCCGCGCCGCCGATCCGCTCACGATGCGCCTCGCCCGTGCGATGCCCGCGCCGCTCGCGCATACCTTCGGACTCTATTCGCAGTGGCTCGCGAGCCTCACGCCCGTCTCCGGCGGCCCGACGCTCTTCTCGATGACGCGGCGCATCGTCCTGCAGATCGCGGTGAATCTCGCGCTCGTCGCGGCGATTTTCCTCGGCGCGTCGTATTCGGCGCCTTTCGCGTCGGGCTATCTGGCCCGCTGGCTCGACACCGACAACGCGCGGCGCGTCGTGCTGTGGAGCGCGGCGCTCGTGATCGCGCTGCCGTTTCTGGTCGCGGTGTATCGCAAGCTCGAATCGCTCGCGCTGCTGCTCGCCGAAGTGAGCGTGCAGCCCGCGAAAGCGGGGCGCTTCACGCGCGCGATCCGCTCGGCGATCTCCGGGCTCATTCCGATCGTCGCGATGTTCGGCGTCTTTCTGCTCGTCGCGGCGCTGTCGGGCGGCATCCTGCCGCCGTTCGGCCTGATGGTCGGCGTGCTGCTGTGCGCGGCGCTCCTGCTGACGGTGTTGTGGCGCTGGTGCGTGAAAATCCACGCGACGATGCAGATCGCCTTGCGCGAGACTTTCGAGGAACCGCGCGACCATTGACGGCTTTCTTCACGGGATTGCCCTTACAGCGGCTGAAGGGTTCCCCGCGATAATGTGAGCCGATGTGACCAAATGTTTGCTGGTTTGCCCCGTGCCGGTCTGAGGCGGATAATCGGAGTCTGTGCATTCTCCTTATGGCGTTCGAGCGCCTGAATCCGGAATGAGCGATAACAAAACGTCCAACGACGCAAGCAGCACCGCCGCGCGCGCAAGCGCCGCCGACTCTCAAGCCGCTCCGCACAGCGCGAATCCCACGGCGCCGCCCGAAGCGGCGGCAGCGGCCTCGGCGCCCGGCCCGAAGGCGAGCGCGACCGAGCGGGCAGCGACGGATGCGCCTTCCAGCGCATCGAACGTCGAACCGGTCGACACGGCGCAGGCCCGCCGCGACGAAGCGCAGCAGGCCGCCCGCGACGCGCGCGCATCGGCGGCGAGCGCGGCTGCGGCGCAGGAAGCCGCGGTGCGCGAAACACCGCGCGCATCCGGCAAGCCCAAGGCGAGTCTCGCCGAGAATTTCGAAGCCGCGACCGAAGCGGAAGCCGCGAGCACGGCCAGTGCGCACTCCGCGGCGTCCGATTCGCCGACCGGCCGCGCGACCGTCCTGCCGCCCGAATTGGCGGAGGCGCCGGATTTCAGCAAGCTCAATCCGCCGCCGCTGCCGTTGTCCGAAGAGGCGGCAGCGCCGGCACAGCCCGCATATCTCAAGCACTCGGATTCGGCGTGGTCCGTGTTCGGCCGGATCATCGCCGCGCGTGCGCGTCAGATTTTCGACCGCGCGGGCCAGCGCATCACGCAACGTACGTTGCGTATCGGCGTATCGGCGCGCATCTTTCATCCCGAGCCGGGGGCGAAAGGGCTGCGCGGCAAGACGCTGCAATATCTCGAGGAGTCGATCGCGCACTGGGTCATGTCGCGCGACGTGCTCGTGTTCATGATTCCGACGGTCGGCCATCAAGGGATGCTGCATCCGAGCAACATCCGTCTGCGTGACTATGCGAAGCATCTCGACGGCCTGCTGCTCCAGGGCGGCGCCGACGTTTCTCCGCAGTCCTACGAGGAAGCGACGACGCGTCCCGAATGGCCGGGCGACCGCGTGCGCGACATGTACGAGCTGGAACTGCTGCATGAGTTCGTTGAGTCGGGCAAGCCCGTGCTCGGCGTGTGCCGTGGCTGTCAGCTGATCAACGTGGCGTTCGGCGGCACGCTCTACGGCGACATCGCCACCGATGTGCCGACGGCCGGCATCCACGTCAACGAACACTACGACCAGCATCGCCATTCGATTCGCTTCCCCGATGGTTCCACGCTCGCCAACATGTTCCCGAACCAGCGCGAGGCGATCGTCAACTCGATCCACCATCAGGCGGTGAAGTCGATCGGGCGCGATCTGAACATCGAGGCGGTGTCGGCGGCGGACGGGATCATCGAGGCGGTGCGTTATCGGAAGGCGCCGTTCGTCGTCGGCGTGCAATGGCATCCGGAGTTTCATCGGGCGGGCGGCGCGGAACTGCTCGATTGCACGCCGCTGCTCGATACGTTCCTGCGCGTCGCCCGCGAAACGCGCTTTTGAGCCGAATTTCTGAGCCGAATTCGCGTTTCGGCATGTCGCAAAACGAGAAGGCCCGCTCGATTCGAGCGGGCCTTCTTCGTTTTCAGATGCGTGCAGCCGATCTCACCGCGATGGCGTCACGCTCACCGGTGCGAGTCCCGCTTCCGTCTGCTTCTGAAGCTGTTCGACCTGCAATTGCAGCGCGCGCAGCTTGCGTTCGGCTTCCAGCTTGTCCGTCTGCAGCACGGCGGATTCGGCCTGCAATTGCTGCTGACGCTGCGACACTTGCGAATCCTGCTGCTGCGCGAGTTGGAGGTCGGCGGTGAGCCGGTTCGCACGGTCAGCCGATTTCGCGATCACGCGCTCGAGCAACGCCTTCTGCGCCTGCAATTGCGTGCGGCGGATTTCGCCATCGGCTAGTTCGAAGCTCTTGCGCGAGAACTGCGCATAGATCGATTCGGCGCGGGCAGCGTCCTGTGTCTTGACGACGCGCCACCAGCGCGCGTCCTGCGAGAGCGCGACGTAGTAGAGCATCTCTTGCGCGAGGAAGAAGAGCTTCGCGCCGTAGCTGCCGTTGTGCGTCGCGCGCAGTTCCGTGAGGCTGCCCGCCTGCGCGAGATTCTGCAATTCAGCGATGTTGCCTTCGACGCGGGGCGCGTTCGAATCGGCGTTCAGATCGGACAGATCCATGAGTGCGGACTGTGCGGGCTCGTTTGCGGGAGCCGCAACTTGAGCCGTCGTCGCGGCGGCTTTTGCCGTCGCGGGTGCCGCGAACGTGCTCGTGAACGGCGCGAGGAGGCCACAGAGGGATAAGGCGAGCGTGAGCGTCGCGTAACGGAGATAACGTAGTTGCATCATCTTGGCGTCGGGGCCGGAATGGTTGATCGGGCTGGCGGTACATGTAGCGCGGCTAACGCGCGCCGTTCGCAGCGCCGCGGCCGTAGGAGGCCGCGTTGCTGTCGAGGGTCGGTGAATGCTGGAGCATCGAATAGAGCGTGGTCGGGTCCATCGACACGGCAACCTTCGTCGGCTGGCTTGCGACTCTTTCGACCGATGTCGCGTGCGCGCGCCGCGGCGCCTCTTGCTTCACGACGCGCTCGCCAACCGTGTGAGCACGCAATGCCGCGCGCTTCGTGTGCGGCGTCAGCACGGCTCTCACGCGAACGTTGTGCTTGCGGTCTTCCGCTGGCGCGATGAAACGCACGCGTGTCTTTTCCGGCGTCGTCGCGGCAGGCGCAGCTTTCGTGTCAGTCGCGGCCGGGTCGACGGCTGCGATGGTGCGGCTGTCTGCGCTCACCGGCGCGGCGACTGCCGATGAAGCCAGCGCTTCCGATGGTTGCGCGATCTGGCCGCGCGTGGGTGCCGCAGTGGGCGTGAGCGCTGCCGTAGCGGCTGCGGGCTGGCCCGGCTGCGTGCGAATCCTGACTTCTTCGGCCGGCGCGGTGCGCATAGTGCTTCGCGAGACCGGTGCGTGACTGAACAGCAACCATACGATGAGCACGCCGCAAGCCGCGGCGATAGTAGCGACGATCGGCTTGCTGAAGCCATGCTTGCCGGCGTCCGACGGCGCGTTGACCGCGAGATGAACGGGAGCGGCGCGGGTTTCGCCGGCCTGGTCTGGAGTGTCCGAGCCTTCGGTCAGGTGCAGCATCGCGCGCGGAATCTCTTCCTTGGAGAAGACGCCCCAGAGGCTCGTGGCGCGGTAAGGCGAGTGGATGTCGGACAGACTGAGGGCCGGCACATAGGCGGTGACGAAGCGTGCCGCGAAAAGCGCAGTTTCGGACTGCGACTGAACCGGGCGCGAGCGCATAGGTGACCATTCGAAACCGAAGCTCAAGGACGGATCCGTCGGCGAGCGCGTCGTCGGCAGACGCAGATTGCCTTCCACTACGATCAAGGGTTCGGACATGAAGTTTCCACATGCATGCGCCCGGGCGCGGGCAAACGAGACGGTCCGCCCGGACCTTCGGGGCGCAAGGAGATAGCACCGCGGGTTCGGCGCGAGGATGGCCGAAATTTGACCCGCGATCATACGAAACGGTTACGTGCCCGACGACCAGAAGATTCCTATTGTCTGTTTTTGACAGGAATGCTTATTGACAGGTGTGATTTCCTTATGCTCAGTCGAGCGCAAACACATAGCGCAGTGAGAAGACGTCGATGCCTGCCATGTGATCCGCTTCGCGTTCGGCGAATGTCCAGCCGCGCGATTCATAGAAGCCGATTGCCGCAGCGTTCTGCTCCAGCACGGAGAGATACAGTTGCCGTGCGCCTCGCGAGCGAGCCCAGCGCGCCGCTTCGTCGAGCATCACGGTGCCTGTGCCGAGGCCGCGATGCCCGGGCAGCGCGTGCAGATTGTCGACGAGCACGCTGCCTGTCTCGTCCGGCTCGACGAGACAGATGAAGCCGACCGGTTCGCCTGCATGCTCCGCGATGAACACGCTCGCCGTGCCGGCCGCGACATCCTTCATGCGCGCGTCCCAGTGCGCGACGCGCTCGGCCTGAAGATCGCGATCGAGATACGTGTCCGGCAGGATGCCGCGATATGCCGACGCCCAACTGCGGGCGTGCATCGAGGCGATGAGCGCCGTGTCGTTCGTCGTAGCGACGCGTAGCGAGATTTCCGTATTCATGAATGGGCTGCTTGTAATGTTTAAGTTAGGCGTACGTAACCGTATTTTAATATTGTTTGCGTGAAATTGAGCGAAGTTGCGTGCAGTCATCGGTGGCGCGGCGTTAAGATCGAGGGCGTTCGCATTTACAAGAACCGAAACAGAATCCGCCTCAGTCTTGCGGCCGGTCACGTCCGGACGGCCGTGTACGGTTTTGCGATCGCGCAGAACCGAAGTGCGGCCCACAGCTCCCGAGAAAGTCATGTCCACGACCCATATAGCACCTGCCAACGAATCCAAATTCAAGACGGTATTTCGCGTCGTCAGCGGAAACTTCCTGGAAATGTACGACTTCATGGTCTACGGCTATTACGCTTCGGCGATCGCCAAGACCTATTTTCCGAGCGGCGACGAGTTCGCCTCGCTGATGCTCGCGCTGTCCGTATTCGGCGCGGGCTTCCTGATGCGGCCGGTCGGCGCCATCGTGCTCGGCGCGTACATCGACCACCACGGGCGGCGCAAGGGCCTTATCCTCACGCTCGGGCTGATGGCGGTCGGCACCGCGTGCGTCGCGCTGGTGCCGGGCTACGCGACCATCGGTGCGCTCGCGCCGATCATCGTGCTGGGCGGGCGGCTGCTGCAGGGCTTCTCGGCCGGCGTGGAACTGGGTGGCGTGTCGGTGTATCTGTCCGAGATCGCGACGCGGGGCAACAAGGGCTTTTATTGTTCATGGCAGTCCGGCAGCCAGCAAGTCGCCGTCGTGTTCGCGGCGCTGATCGGCGTGATCATGAACCGCCTCTTGCCGCCTGAGCAGATGACCGCCTGGGGCTGGCGCGTGCCGTTCCTGATCGGCTGCCTGATCGTGCCGTTCCTCTTCATCATCCGCCGCTCGCTGCGTGAAACCGACGAGTTCCTGGCGAGGAAGCATCGCCCGAGCATGAGCGAGATCGCGCGGTCGATCGCGCAGAACTGGGGCATCGTGCTTGCCGGGATGGGCATGGTCATCATGACGACCGTGTCGTTCTACATGATCACCGCCTATACGCCGACCTTCGGCAAGGAAGTGCTGAAGCTCTCCGCCATCGATGCGCTCGTGGTCACGGTGTGCGTCGGCATCTCCAACCTGGTCTGGCTGCCGGTGATGGGCGCGGTGTCGGATCGGGTGGGGCGCCGTCCGGTGTTGCTCGTGTTCACGATCCTGACCATTCTGACGTCGTATCCGGTGGTGCAATGGCTCGTCGCGGAGCCGTCGTTCGCGCGCCTGCTCATGTGCGAACTGTGGCTGTCGTTCCTGTACGGCAGCTACAACGGGGCGATGGTGGTCGCGCTGACCGAAGTGATGCCCGTCGATGTGCGCACGACCGGATTCTCGATGGCCTATAGCCTCGCGACGACCATCGGCGGATTCACGCCGGCGATCTCGACGTATCTGATCCATGTCACCGGAAACAAGGCCGCGCCCGGACTGTGGATGGGCCTTGCCGCCATTTGCGGGCTGATCGCGACGCTCGTGCTGTATCGCTCGTCCGAGGCGCGCAATCAGTACAAGACGGCCTGACGCATTCGCGAACGTCGAAAAGATCCCCGCTTCGGCGGGGTCTTCTTATGCAGGCAGCAACGCCAGCGCGGCCGTCGTCGCCTCGATCACTTCGCGCCATCGGCCCGGCGCGTGCTGGCGCACGAGATGCGCCTCCGGATACCACGGGTTGTCGGCGGCGCCGATACCCCAGCGCCAGTCGGCGGCGAAAGGCAGCATCACCCAGAGCGGCTTGCCGAGCGCGCCCGCGAGGTGCGCGACGGACGTATCCACGGATACGACGCCGTCCAGCCGATCGACGATCGCGCCCGTGTCGGCGAAGTTCTCGAGACGGCCTTCGAGCGTGTGAATCGACTTCGCGTTCGGATGCGCGTTCAGCACGTCATGCTCGCGGCCTGTCACGAACGGTTGGAGCACGACCCAGTCGATGCCCTCGAGCGCAAAGAGCGGCGCGAGCTCGCCGACCGGCACCGCGCGCGTCTCGCCTGGCTGCATCCGCCCGGACCACGCAATGCCGATCTTGCGCCGCGCCTGGCCGCCGATCGAGCCGCGCCACTTGCGCCGGTAATCGGCGGGCACGACGAGATAGGGCGCGCGGGCCGGAATCGCATCGGGCGAGGTCATGCCGAGCGCGAGCGGCAGGCTGAGCAGCGGGCAGAAAGCGTCCGCGTGCGCCGGGGCGCCATCCGACTTGCTCTTCAATTCGACGCGCGCGGCATGCGCGGCCGGCGCGAGCAGTGGCACGAGCGCGGGCTGCACTTCCAGCACCAGCTTGCCGACGAGCTTCGCCGCAAAAGGCACGAAGCGCGCGAACTGCAAGGTGTCGCCGAAGCCCTGCTCGGCGCGCACGAGCAGCGTGCGGCCCGGCATCGGCTCGCCATTCCAGCGTGGCAAGCGCGGCGAGGGTTCGCTGCCGGGCGTCTGCAAACGCCATTCGTAGGCGGGCAGTCCGCGCGCGTAATCGCCGGTCGTGAGCAGGGCGAGCGCGCGGTTCAGATGCGCGGCGGGCATCGAGGGATCGATGCGCAATGCTTCGTCGAACGCGCGCAGCGCCGCGCGATGTGCGCCGAGCGCGAGATGCGCGTTGCCGAGGCAGAGCCATGCGACGCCATATTTCGGATCGAGACCTATCGCCCGCTCGAAATGCGGCACGGCTTCTTCGTGGCGCCCGAGCTTCGCGAGCGCGTGTCCCAGCCCGAAATACCCTGGTGCGAAGTGCGGCTGCAACGCGACGGCCTTTCGCAGCACCGGCAGCGCATCTTCGGGGTGGCCGTTCGTGTCGAGCAGATTGCCGAGATTGAAATGCGCGGCGACGTAATTCGGCTCGGCATCGAGCGCGGCGCGAAAATGCGCGATCGCGCCGAGCGTATCGCCGAGCGCGTTCAGCGCCATGCCGAGATTGTTGTGCGCGCCGGCATGGCGCGGGCGCAGCGCGAGCGTGCGCTTGAACGCGTGCGCGGCGTCCTTGAAACGGCGCAGCGCGGAGAGCGCATTGCCGAAGTTGTTCCATGCGGCCGGATCGTCGGGCTGCAGGCGCAAGGCCTTTTCGAAGGCATCGGCGGCGTCTTCGTGGCGACCGGCTGCCGTGTAGGCGTTGCCGAGGTTGTACTGCGCGAGCGGAAAACCCGGCGCGAGCGTCAGTGCGTTGCGAAAGCGTTCGATCGCGTCGTCGAGGCGGCCGAGCGCTTTCAGCGCGTTGCCGAGGTTGAGCTGCAGGCCGGCGTCGGTCGGGCGCAGCTCGACGGCGCGGCGCACGAGCTCGGCCGCCTCCGCGTGCTGGCCCTGTTGATGGCGCAGCACGCCGAGGTAATGCAGTGCGTCGACGTGTCGGGGTTCGGCGGCGAGCGCGGCCTGGTAGTCGCGCTCCGCGTCGGTCAGGCGGCCATCGCGATGGGCCGCGAAACCGCGGGCGAATACGGTGTCCATGACGGGGAAGACTTCTGGCCGGGAAAAGCAAACCCCGCATTTTCCCACACCGTCGCCGCGCTTCCGGAGAAGCGCGTTGACATGTTGCGGCGATGGCACTTAACATGTGAACACCTATTCATATGTTAGCGATGACTGTGGCTTCCGATCCGTCCACCACTGCCAGCACGAGCACGTCCGACGACCGCGTCGTCCCGCTCGCCGATCTGTTTCGCCTGCTCGGCGACCCGACGCGCCTGCGCATCGTGCTCGCGTGTGTCGAACAGCGGCGCGCGGTCGGGGCGATCGCCGAGTTGCTCGGGCTGTCGGCGTCGCTCGTGAGCCATCACTTGCGGCTCTTGCGCGCGGCGCGGATCGTGCGGGCCGAGCGCCAGGGCAAGCAGGTGTTCTACGTGGCGGCGGATCGCCACATCAGCGCGATGCTGGGCGAGTTGCTGGAGCACATCGCGGAGCCGCAGGCCGACGCCACCGACATCGAATGACAGCTACCGGAACACGAGTACCTCCCATGAGCACGCATCAGCACGAAGAACACGAACACCACGACGGCCACGAGCATGGGCATTCGCACGGGCACGGCGGGCATGGCCATCACCATCACGGCGCGCCGCAGGAAGGGCAGGGCCGAACGTTCGCGCTCGCGGTCGGCCTGAACGTGCTGATCGTGATCGTGCAGGCCGTCTATGGCTTTCTCGCCCATTCGACCGCGCTGCTCGCCGATGCCGGCCACAATCTCTCCGACGTGCTCGGCCTCCTGCTCGCATGGGGCGCCGTGTGGCTCGGCAAGCGCCAGCCGAGTTCGCGCTATACCTTCGGCCTCGGCAGCTCGTCGATTCTTGCTTCGCTCGCCAATGCGGCGCTGCTGCTCTTCGCATGCGGCGCGATCGTGCTCGAAGCGATTCAGCGTCTGCTCAATCCGGCGCCCGTCGCGGGGCTCGACGTGTTCATCGTCGCGACGCTCGGCATGATCGTGAACGGTTTCTCCGCGTGGCTCTTCATGCGCGGCAGCAAGGAGGACCTCAACGTGCGCGGCGCCTTCCTGCACATGGCCGCCGATGCCGCCATCTCCGCCGCCGTCGCGGTCAGCGGTCTCGTCATCCTGTTCACGGGCGCGAGCTGGCTCGATCCGCTGATGAGCCTGATCGTCGTCTCGGTCATCGTCTACGGCACGTGGGGACTCGGGCGCGACGCGATGCGCCTCGCGATGGCCGCGGTCCCGTCCTCGGTCGACATGCCGCGCGTCGAGCAATATCTGAAGCAGCTTCCCGGCGTGCGCGACGTGCACGACCTGCACGTGTGGGCGCTCTCGACGACCGAAAACGCGCTCACGGTCCATCTCGTGATGCCTCAGGGCCACCCCGGCGATGACTTCGTGCAGGGCGTCGTCACGACGCTGCGCCGCGAATATTCGATGCATCATGCGACCGTGCAGGTGGAGTTCGGCGAGGCCTGCCACGCGTGCGTGCTGAGCGAGCGCGGGCACGCGCACTGAGTCCGATGCGGCCGGCGCACGTGCTAAAAGCGGAGGGTACGGGCGTACACTAGACGCCGTGACGTTTGGGAGAGGACTGCATGTTCGCGCCAAAGCTGAATCCGAACGACAAGCTGGATGTGGTGCCCGTTCTGATCGTAGGCGCCGGTCCAACGGGCCTCGCCGCCGCGATGAGCCTCGCGCGCGCGCACGTCCCGGTCAGGCTCGTCGACAAGGCGCGCGAGCCGTCGCCGCATTCACGCGCGATCGGCATTCAGGCGCGCACGCTGGAACTCTTCGAGCAGCATCGCGTGGTCAAGCCGTTTCTCGAACTCGGCCATCGCGCGCGCGTCGCGAATCTCTATTCGAACGGGCAGCGCCTCGCTCGCCTCGACTTCGATCCGCTGCAGACGCGTTATCCGTATCTGCTCTTTCTCGAGCAATCGCAGACCGAACGCCTGCTCGCGCAGCATCTGAAGGGCTATCACGTCGATGTCGAGCGCGGCGTCGAAGTGGTCGATTTCTCGCAGGGTTCGGCAGGCTTGCAGGCGACGCTGCGCCATCCGAACGGACGTGATGAACTGTTACGGCCTTCGTATCTGATCGCGGCGGACGGCGCGCATAGTTTCGTGCGGCATCGGCTCGGCATCGGTTTCGATGGCAAGACTTTCGATCAAACGTATCTGCTCGCCGATCTCCAGGCGGACTCCGACTGGCCCGATGACGAATTCCACATCTTCGCGTCGGGCGAGGGCCTCGCCGCGCTTTTCCCGATGGGCGGCGACCGCGCGCGCCTGATCGCGGATCTGCCGGCGCCGGTGGCGAGTGCCGTCAACGCGGCCGAAGCGAAAACCGGCCCGACGCTCGATGAATGCCGTGCGCTCATCGAGCGTCGCGTGCATCACAAGATCGCGCTGTCGAACCTGACGTGGTCGTCGTACTTTCACCTGAACAGCCGCATGGTCGACAGGCTGCGTGTCGAGCGCGTGTTCCTCGCGGGCGATTCGGCGCACGTGCATAGTCCGGCCGGCGCGCAGGGCATGAACACGGGCATTCAGGAGGCGTTCAATCTCGGCTGGAAGATCGCGCGGATGCTCGCGGGCGGCGCGCCCGAGCGGCTGCTCGACAGCTATCACACGGAGCGGCATCCGATCGAACGCGACGTGCTGCGCCAGACGAGCATGCTTACGCAGATGGCAGGCGCCGAGCACGGCCCGATGAAACTGATGCGCGATCACGTAATGCCCGCGCTCGCCGCGATCGGCCCGCTGCGCGACGCGATGCGGCGCACGGTGAGCGAACTGTCGATCAACTATCGCAAGAGCCCGCTCACGCTTGAGCGTCTGCTCGACGGCGGCCCGCGCGCGGGCGAGCGCGCGCCCGATGCGCGCGTGCATGTCGTCGACGGGCCGCTCGGGCGGCTTCCCGGCGTCGGCTGTCTTTACGATTTGCACGATCCCGGCTGCTTCTCGCTTTTCCTGCTCCTGAACCCGTCCGGCGAGGACGACATCGCGCTTGCGCCCGCGACGATCACCATCGCGCACGCGATGCGCGATCCGGACCTCGACGGCTTCGTGAAAGCGCTCGACAACATCATGCCGAACGCGGTGCGCGTCTGGCGCATCACCGATACGCGCGGCGAGGGCGCGAATTCGCTCACCGACAACTACGGCCGCACGCGTCCCGCGTTCTATCTCGTGCGTCCCGATGGCTATATCGCCGCGCGCGGTCGCGCGCCGTCGGATGTGCATGCGCTCCTGCGTCACTGCGAAATCTGGTTCGGCGCACAGGACGCGAACGCCGAGCGACAGGCGGAACGCGAATACCGCGAAGATTGAAAAAAGCCCTGCATTGCAGGGCCTGGTGTGATCCGCGCTTGAGTCGTGAACGACGTCAGGCGGGCGCCGTCTTCGGCTGCAAATCGGCCTTGTGCAGACTGAGCGCCTCGCGCACGATCGGCTCCATCGACGCGCTCGCTTCCGGATTGTCGAGCGCGGCGAGAATCGCGAGCCGCATGCGCGGCTCCCAGAAGCGGCGGATATGATCCGCGACGCTGTCGACGGCTTCGGCGCGGTCGGGCATCGAATCGAAAAACTGTCCGATGCGGTTCGCCATCTCGATCAGGTTATCGACATCCATTCGTTATTTTCCTGAAGAAGTGGTCGTGGCGAGGTTGAGTAGCTCGAGCTGCTGCGTGTTGAAGCGCGAGTAGTCCTTCTGCCATTGCGACGGCTGCTCCACCGGCATCACCTGCACCGCCGTCACCTTGTACTCCGGACAGTTGGTCGCCCAGTCGGATGAGTCCGTCGTGATGACGTTCGCGCCCGATTCCGGGAAGTGGAACGTCGTATACACGACGCCCGGCTGCATGCGCTCGGAGATCTTCGCGCGCAACACCGTCTGTCCTGCGCGCGACTCGATGCCGACCCAGTCGTCCATCTTGATGCCGCGATCTTGCGCATCGACCGGATGAATTTCCAGACGATCCTCGTCGTGCCATTGCGAGTTCTCGGTGCGGCGCGTCTGCGCGCCGACGTTGTATTGCGACAGAATGCGCCCGGTCGTGAGCAGCAGCGGATACTTGCGCGTGACCTTCTCCGGCGTTGCGATGAACTTCGTGATGACGAAACGTCCCTTGCCGCGCACGAATTCGTCGATGTGCATGGTCGGCGTGCCGTCCGGCGCCTTCTCGTTGCAAGGCCACTGAATGCTGCCGAGCTCGTCGAGCCGGTCGTACGAGACGCCGTGGAAAGTCGGCGTGAGGCGCGCGATCTCGTCCATGATTTCGGACGGGTTCGCGTAGTTCATCTCATAGCCGAGCGCGCGCGAGAGCTTGATCGTCACTTCCCAGTCGGAGTAGCCCGCGAGCGGCGGCATCACCTTGCGCACGCGCGAGATGCGGCGCTCGGCGTTGGTGAAGGTGCCGTCCTTTTCGAGGAAGGTCGAGCCGGGCAAGAGGACGTGCGCGTACTTCGCCGTTTCATTCAGGAAGATGTCCTGCACGACGATGCATTCCATCGACGACAACGCGTCCGCCACGTGCTGCGTGTTCGGGTCCGACTGGACGATGTCCTCGCCCTGGCAGTAGAGGCCCATGAACGTGCCGTGCATCGCGGCATCGAACATGTTCGGGATGCGCAGGCCCGGCTCCGGCTGGAGCTTCACGTCCCATGCTTCCTCGAAGAGCGAGCGCACGGCCGCATCGCCGATATGGCGATAGCCCGGCAACTCGTGCGGGAACGAGCCCATGTCGCACGAGCCCTGCACGTTGTTCTGGCCGCGCAGCGGATTCACGCCGACGCCTTCGCGGCCGACGTTGCCTGTCGCCATCGCGAGATTCGCGATGCCCATGACGGCGGTCGAGCCTTGCGCATGCTCGGTCACGCCGAGGCCGTAATAGATCGCGCCGTTGCCGCCCAGCGCGTAGACGCGCGCGGCTTCGCGGACCTGTTGCGCTGGCACGCCGGTGATGGCTTCCATGGCTTCGGGCGAGTTTTCTTCCTTCGCGACGAAATCGCGCCATTGCCCGAAGGCGCGCGCCTCGCAGCGTTCAGCGATGAAATCTTCCTTCAGCAAGCCTTCGGTGACGATGACGTGCGCGAGCGAATTGACCATCGCCACATTCGTGCCGGGGCGCAATTGCAGGTGATACTGCGCCTTCACGTGCGGCGTATCGACGATATCGATGCGGCGCGGATCGATCACGATCAGCTTCGCGCCTTCACGCACGCGGCGCTTCAAACGCGAGCCGAAGACCGGATGGCCGTCGGTCGGATTCGCGCCCATCACGATGATCACATCCGATTGCTCGACCGATGCGAAGGTCTGCGTGCCCGCCGATTCGCCGAGGGTCGTCTTGAGACCGTAGCCAGTCGGCGAGTGGCAGACGCGCGCGCAGGTATCGACGTTGTTGTTGCCGAACGCCGCGCGCACGAGTTTCTGCACGAGATACGTCTCTTCGTTCGTGCAGCGCGACGACGTGATGCCGCCGATCGAGTCGCGGCCGTACTTGTCCTGGATGCGGCGGAACTCGCTCGCCGCGTAGTCGATCGCTTCGTCCCACGACACTTCGCGCCACGGATCGGTGATCTTCGCGCGGATCATCGGCTTCTTGATGCGATCCTTGTGCGTCGCGTAACCCCACGCGAAGCGGCCCTTCACGCACGCGTGGCCTTCGTTCGCCTGGCCGTTCTTGTTCGGCGTCATGCGCACGACTGTGTTGCCCTTCATCTCCGCCTTCAGCGAGCAGCCGACGCCGCAGTACGCGCACGTCGTGATGGCCGAATGCTCGGCCTGGCCGAGCATGATGACGGTCTTTTCCTGCAGCGTCGCGGTCGGGCACGCGGCGACGCATGCGCCACACGACACGCATTCCGATTCCATGAACGGCACGTTCTCGCTCGCCGCGACGCGCGATTCGAAGCCGCGTCCGGCGATGGTCAGCGCGAACGTGCCCTGCGTTTCCTCGCATGCGCGCACGCATCGATTGCAGACGATGCACTTCGACGGATCGTAAGTGAAGTACGGATTCGACTCGTCCTTCTTGTCCTTCAGATGGTTCGCGCCTTCATAGCCGTAGCGCACTTCACGCAAGCCGACGACGCCCGCCATGTCCTGCAATTCGCAGTCGCCGTTGGCCGGGCAGGTGAGGCAGTCGAGCGGGTGATCGGATATATACAGCTCCATCACGTTGCGGCGCAGCGATTGCAGCTTGTCGGTTTGCGTGCGCACTTTCATGCCCGCTTCGACGGGCGTCGTGCACGACGCCGGATAGCCGCGCTTGCCCTCGATCTCGACGAGGCACAAGCGGCACGAACCCCACGGCTCGAGCGAATCCGTCGCGCAGAGTTTCGGCACGTTGACGCCGGCTTCGATGGCGGCGCGCATGACAGACGTGCCCGCGGGCACGGTGACGGATTCACCGTCGATTTCGAGCGTCACGTCGATATCGGCGTGACGCAGCGGCGTGCCGTAGTCGGTTTCATCGAGCGGATCGCGGCGCTGCACGGACGCCGCGCTCTTGCACGCGCAGTTGCCGGAGCCGCAGCCGTTGATGGTGTTGGACATTGTCGTCTCCTTGTTCTATGCCGCTTTCTGTGCGGGCGTGCGGGGCAGCCCGAAGTCCTCGGGGAAGTGATCGAGCGCGGACATCACCGGGAACGGCGTCATGCCGCCCATCGCGCAGAGCGAGCCCGACACCATGGTGTCGCACAACTCGCGCAACAGCGTGATCTGCTTCACCGATGTATCGCCTTCACGGATCTTCGCGATGACTTCCTCGCCGCGCGTCGAGCCGATGCGGCAGGGCGTGCACTTGCCGCACGATTCGAGCGCGCAGAAGTGCATCGCGTATTGCGCGAGTTCGGCGAGGTTCGAGGTGTCGTCGTGAACCACGAGCCCGCCGTGACCGACCACCGCGCCGACCTTCGCGTATTCCTCGTAGTCGAGCGGAATGTCCCACTGGCTTTCCGGCAGATAAGTGCCGAGCGGCCCGCCCACTTGCACCGCGCGCGCCGGACGGCCGCTCGCGGTGCCGCCGCCGTAGGTGTAGAGCAGTTCGCGCAGCGTCACGCCGAACGCCAGTTCGACGAGTCCGCCTTGGTTCACATTGCCCGCGATCTGGAACGGCAGCGTGCCGCGTGAGCGGCCCATGCCGAAGTCGCGATAGAAGGCCGCGCCCTTCGCGAAGATGATCGGTACGGTCGCGAGCGTGATGACGTTGTTGATGACCGTGGGTTTCCCGTACAGTCCGGTGAGCGCCGGCACAGGCGGTTTCGCGCGCACGATGCCGCGCTTGCCTTCGAGCGATTCGAGCAGCGCGGTTTCCTCGCCGCACACATACGCGCCCGCGCCCTTCGCCACATACAACTCGAACGCATGCGACGTGCCGAGCACGCTCGCGCCGAGCCAGCCGGCATCGCGTGCCTTGTCGATCGCGCGGTTCAGCGTCGCGATCGAATGCGGATACTCGCTGCGCACGTAGATGTAGCCCTTGGTCGCGCCCACCGCCACGCCCGCGATGATCATGCCTTCGATCAGCATGTACGGATCGCTTTCCATGACGAGACGGTCGGAGAAGGTGCCGGAATCGCCTTCGTCCGCATTGCAGACGATGTACTTCTGATCGGCGTGCGCCGCGCGCACCGTCTTCCACTTGATGCCCGCGGGGAATGCCGCGCCGCCGCGTCCACGCAGGCCGGAATCGAGCAGCGCTTCACAGACTGCGTCGCCGTTCATGTCGAGCACCTGGCGTAATCCCTGAAGGCCGCCGAGCGCGGTGTAATCGTCGATCGACAGCGGGTCCGTGATGCCGATGCGCGCGAACGTCAGGCGCTGCTGGTTCTTGAGATAAGGAATCTCATCCACGATGCCGACGTTCTTGTCGTGCGCCTTGCCCTCGTGAAAACCGGCATCGAAGAGCGCGGCGACATCGTCGGCTTCGACATTCGAATAGCCGATGCGCCCATCCGCCGTCTCGACTTCGACGAGCGGTTCGAGATAGAAGAGCCCGCGCGAACCGTTGCGCACGAGTTGCACGTCCACGCCGCGTTTCTGTGCTTCGCCTTCGATGGCCCGAGCGACGGCGTCCGCGCCCAGCGCGAGCGCAGCGGAATCGATGGGAACGTAAATGCGCGTCATGCCGTCACCTCCGCCACCTTCGTTTGCGCCGCGGCGTACAGGCGGTCGAACTTCGCCGGGGTCACGCGCGCGTGCAATTCGCCGTTGATCATCATCGACGGAGAGAGCGCGCATTGACCGAGACAAAACACGGATTCCAGCTCGGTGTCTTCGGCATGACCGCTGTCGAAGCGGCAACCCGTGTGCCCTTCGATATGGTCCTTCAACGCTTCCGTGCCCATGCTGCGGCACGCTTCCGCGCGGCAAAGCTGCACGCTCACGCGCGCCGGCGGGGCCGATCGGAAGTGATGGTAGTAGGTGATCACACCGTGCACTTCCGCACGCGACAGCGAAAGCGCCTGCGCGAGCGGCGCGATGGCCGTCTCAGGCACATAGCCGACCTCGTCCTGGATGGCGTGAAGAATGGTCATCAACGTCGCGTCTCGTACCGCGTGGCGACGCACGAGTTCAGCGGATGCAGCGGCGGATAGCTGCGGATGTGTCATGGGGCTCCTCCAACACTCGGCATATGTTTTGTCGGTACATATTTGCGTCGATATAATTACGGGTGCCGAGCCTGAATAAGAACAATAGGCGCCGTGATATATCTTGGCAATAGGATGGAGGATTGCATATGGTGGACGTCGAATGCCGCGCCGAACTGGTCCTGCGGGACGCCGATGGCCGGGAAACCAGTCTCAGCGCGGTTGTGCCGCTTTTACAACTCGTCGCGCAGACGGGCAGTATCGCGAACGCCGCGAGCGCTAAGGGTTTGTCCTATCGGCACGCGTGGGGTTTGTTGCGCGAAATCGAAGCACGTCTTGGCGGCGCGCTGATCACGAAATCGCGCGGGCGGGGCTCGGTGCTTTCCGAACTGGGCGAATCGGTTCTGCGCGCGCAACGTGTGTGCGGCGAACGGCTCGAAGCGCCTCTGCAGGCGGTGGCGAACGATGTCGCCGTGGAACTGAACCGGCGTCTCGCGGGCGGCATCACGCAGGTGCGGATCCACGCGTCGCACGGTTATGCAGTCGCGACGCTCGTGCGCGCGCTCGGCGATCAGCGCGTGCCGGTCGACATCAAGTATCGGGAGAGCGCCGAAGCGGTGAGCGCGCTCGCACGCGGCGAGTGCGAACTGGCGGGGTTTCACTTGCCGATCGGCGAGTTTCGCTCGACTTGCGCGGAGATTTACCGGCCGTTTCTGGACCGCAACAAGCATCAGTTGATCCGGCTCACGCGTCGCACGCAGGGCCTTTTTCTGCCCAAAGGCAATCCGAAGGGTATTTGCGGCTTGCGTGATCTCGCGCGCAGCGACGTGCGCTTCGTCAATCGTCAGCCAGGCTCGGGCACGCGCATGCTGCTCGATTTGTCGTTGCGTCGCGTGGGTGTCGATCCGGACCAGATCAATGGATACGCGACGACTGAACTCACGCATTCGGCGATCGCCGCATTCGTCGCCAGTGGCATGGCCGACCTGGGCTTCGGCGTGCAGCCCGCGGCGCAGCATTTCGCACTCGATTTCATACCGATCATCGACGAGGACTACTTCTTCGCGTGCGAACGCGCGCGGCTCGACGAGGCGCGGCTTGCTTCTGTGTTGCGCATCTTGCGCAGCGCGGGCTTCACGGACAGCGTCGCTCATCTGGAAGGGTACGATCCGGCGCACTGCGGCTTGCTCGTCGATATCGACGACGGCTTGCGCGGCTGAAGTGAGCGCGTGAGGAATTTCGGAAACGCGCGGTAAGAGAGCGGGGCGGGCGTAAAACTGCCGTCGGGGGCGAATTGGGATAACCTAACGCTTTGCTGTCGACTTCTCTGCTCTGCGCGTAATCTCTTCGCGCGATATACCGCCATGAAACTTTCGTTGCTCGCCTGTTCCTCCGCCGCGCTGATCGCTGGCGCGGCGTATCTGGTTCCTGTCGCCTTTGCCCAGAATTCGCCGGGCCTGCCGGGCGGCGTCCTGCAAGACCAGTTCCGCTTCAATGAGCATCCGCAGATGCAGTTCGCGGCCTCAGAGCCTTCGGATAAGTATCAAAAGGGGAAATCGGCGATGCGCCGCCGGGGCGACGAGGGCGATCCCAACGGCTGCAATCTGAAGTGTCCGAAAGACGGCTCGAACTAACTGCTCTTCTGAAAGCGGGGTCTAGGGGCGTCGGCCTGCTGCATCGCGGTGGAGTCGCCGTAGAACACGTGAGGGATCGGTTGATAATTGACACAAGGCAACAGTATTCGGACCGGTCTGATTTGGTCGATGCGTGTCGCGGTTTATTCTCTCTGGCGTAGCGAAGGTTGTCTCTGTCCTTGCTACGTCTCTCAAGGATGTTTGCCCCGCCTCGTGCGGGGTTTTTTTTGCCTGTCGTGGGCCAAAGGTGGGCCAAAGAAAAAACCCGCGATGCTTGCGCAGTCGCGGGTTTTTACCGGGTGTTCTGGTGGAGGCGGCGGGAATCGAACCCGCGTCCAGAAGCGCTCTACGAACAGTTCTACATACTTAGTTCTGTCTTTTGATTTAACCGGAACGACGCGGACGAACACGCTTCGTTACAGCGATTCACTAAGTTTTCGACCTTGGCGTCGTGACGCCGCAAAGGCTTATCTGACGTATATGACCTCTCGTGGTATTGCTACCCTAACCCGTCAGTGAATTAGTGAGAGGACGGCGGCCCTTAGGCTGCCAGTGCGAACGTATCGTCGTTTGCAGTTACGATTTTCCCATTGATTAACGAGGTGACGGGTCCTCGGTATGCCCTGACCGCTTCACAACCCCTGTCGAAACCAGGTCGCCCCCAAAGCGTAGGGAAGATTATCCCACGAAAAGCCAAATGAGGCGAACGGCGCGATTTTCAAGCCGTTCGCCTCGCAACTCACGCGATGTCGCGCAACAAGTGCTGAAGTTCTTCCGGCGAATCGACCACGTGATTGGCGTGCCAGCGGTGCGGCGGAATGTCGTCGCCGCAATAGCCGTATGCGGCCGCCACGGTGATCATGCCTGCGGCAAACCCGGCCTGCACGTCGCGCAGATCGTCTCCGACATAGACGATGCGCTCCGGCGCGACATCCAGCAATTCCGCGGCGTGCAGGAGCGGCGCGGGGTGCGGCTTCGAATGCGGCGTGGTGTCGCCGCAGACGAGGCAGCCGGCTCGCGTGTCGAGTCCCAGCAGGCCGATGAGCGGCGCGGCGAGCCGCGTCACCTTGTTCGTGACGATGCCCCAGCGCACGCCGCGTGCATCCAGTTGATCGAGTATCTCCGCGATGCCCGGAAAGAGCGTCGTTTCGATGCACAGATCGGCCTCGTAGTTCGCGAGGAATTCCTCGCGCATCGCGGCAAATTCGTGATGTTCCGGGCCGATCTCGAACGCGCCGCCGAGCAGTCCGCGCGCGCCCGCCGACGCATAGGGCCGCAGCATTTCGAGCGGCCGCATCTCGAGGCCGCGGTCGTGCCGCATCTTGTTCACCGCGGCGACCAGATCAGGCGCGGTGTCGGCGATGGTGCCGTCGAGGTCGAACAGCACGGCCTGGCACAACGCGAGACCGTCGCCCTCGGTGAGGCGCTGAGGCAGGGGAGTCGTGTCTTCCGGCAGGGGCTTGGTATCGATGGTGCCCGTGGACAAGGGATCGTCGTTGATCATGGCGTCAGGCTTCGCGGCGGCAAGCCATCATATAGTTGATGCTCGTGTCGTTTGACAGACCGAAATGCTTGGAGATCGGCCGATACGTGATGCCCTTGATGTCGACCGTCAAAAGCGAGGCCGCACGCGCGAACGTGGCCAGCTCGGACGGCTTGATGAAGCGCGCGTAATCGTGTGTGCCGCGCGGCAGCATGCGCGCGATGTATTCCGCACCGATTACGGCGAACAAATAAGCCTTCGCGTTGCGATTCAGCGTGGAGAAGAACACCCAGCCACCCGGCTTCACGAGCGCAGCGCAAGCGGCGACGGTGCCCGCGGGATTCGGCACGTGCTCGAGCATCTCCATGCAAGTCACGACATCGTATGAACCGGGCTCGCGCGCGGCGAGGGCTTCCGCCGAGATCTCTTCGTACGCGACTTCGACACCGCTTTCGAGGCTATGCAGATCGGCGACGCCAAGTGCGCTCGCCGACAAATCGATGCCTTTCACAGTTGCGCCGCGCGTGGCCATCGACTCGGACAGAATGCCGCCGCCGCAGCCGATATCGAGCACACGCTTGCCCATCAGATGCGCATGCGCATCGATCCAGTCGAGCCGTACCGGGTTCAGTTCATGCAGCGGCTTGAACTCGGCGTTCGGGTCCCACCAGCGATGCGCGAGCTCGCTGAATTTCTGAAGTTCGTGGGGATCGACATTGGTCATGTTCGGAAGGGCCTTGATTGAGTCGTGAATCGATTAGGACCGAGTATATAGGCGCCGCAATGGGCGGGCAAAAAGCTGGATGGATGAAGCCTACCTGAATTGCGCGGCTGATTAAGCCAATGCCCAAAAAGCTTCGGGCATAAAAAAACCCCCGCCGAGGCGGGGGTTCGATCTGCGGCAATCCGGCTCGCGATTACTGCTGCGGCTGACGCGTCGTGCCGACAACTTCGACTTCCACGCGACGATCCGGTGCGAGGCAGGCGATGAGTTGCTTGCGGTTCTTCTGTTGGCAGCTACCCTTCGTGACCGGGTCGCGCTTGCCCTTGCCTTCCGTGTAGATGCGGTTGGCTTCGATGCCCTTGCTGACCAGGTAAGCCTTCACAGCTTGCGCACGGCGCAGCGACAGACGATCGTTGTACTTGTCCGAACCAATACGGTCGGTGTAACCCGTTGCAACCACGACTTCGAGGTTCAGCGCGCCGATCTTCGATGCGAGATCGTCCAGCTTTTCCTTACCGGCCGGCTTCAGGACTGCCTTGTCGAAGTCGAACAGAGCGTCAGCCTGATAGGTAACCTTTTGGCTCTGGATGACCGGGGGCGGCGGAGCGACCGGTGCCGGCGGCGTCGGTGCTTGTGCGACCAGTGCGCCATCGCACTTTGCGTTTGCCGTAGCCGGGGTCCAGAATGCGTCGCGCCAGCACAGTTCGTTCGTGCCGTTCATCCACACATACTCGCCCGTACCGTTCACCCAGTTGTCGTTCACGGCTTGTCGCGAGGCCGGCACCGACTGTGCCGAGGCCGATGCAGCCATAACTGCGGTAGCTGCAATGAACGCGAGCTTTGAAAGTTTATTCATATTTCTCCTCTCGAAATTGAGATTACCGCAGGTTTACTGCGAGCCTGTAGACGAAGACAAGTCATACGTTGCTCGAAGTATAACATTCCCCACGGAACAAAACGCGTTGTATAGACTTCGAGCAATGTCTAAGTTTGTGCGTTGGCATTTTGCCATATCGTTCCCTTGCAACGATAAAAATATCCCCGCACGCGCTACGCTCGCAACCTTATGTGGTGCATGCGCAACAAGAAGGGGACAGGAGGCGGTCGGGGTCGGAGAAAGCGCGAAACGTGCGCATATCGCGTGCCCGAGAGCGTTTTCCTGCGGATTTTTATCGTGCGTGTTTATGCGTCTGGCAGAACGGCGAGGCGGCATGATAGCCCGCCTGCGTGACGAACAGACGGAATTCGTTCCCCAGTTTTTGTAAGTAATTGGTACAGCATTGCGCATTGCGAAGTGTCCACGCATGCCAGTTTCGGACCCGATACACACTGTATGTATACAGCAGGCGTCCGGGGGCAAATGTCGCGCATGGTAGAATCTCCTGATGCGCTGCGTTCGCACGCATACAAAGGCATGCGCTGCATACGCAGCGCGCAGCGTACGTCGGCTACGCGCTACGCCGGCGCATGTCGCGCGGCCGGCGGGCGAGTCCGCGAGATCACCGCGCGCGCTGCCGTGTCGCCGCTGCAAAGTTCAAGACACGGATAATGGATCAATTCGCCAAAGAGACTCTGCCAATCTCCCTCGAGGAGGAAATGCGCCGTTCGTATCTCGATTACGCGATGAGCGTGATCGTCGGGCGCGCGCTTCCCGATGTCCGCGATGGCTTGAAGCCGGTGCATCGTCGGGCGCTCTACTCGATGCACGAGCTGAACAACGACTGGAACCGCGCGTATAAGAAATCGGCGCGTATTGTCGGCGACGTCATCGGTAAATACCATCCTCACGGCGACGCGTCCGTCTACGAGACGATCGTTCGGATGGCGCAGCCGTTTTCGCTGCGCTACATGCTGGTCGACGGCCAGGGCAACTTCGGTTCGGTCGACGGCGACAATGCCGCGGCGATGCGCTACACCGAAATTCGCATGGCGAAGATCGGCCACGAACTGCTGGCCGACATCGACAAGGAAACCGTCGACTTCGGTCCGAACTACGACGGCAGCGAGAACGAGCCGCTCGTTCTTCCGGCCCGCATCCCCAATCTGCTGATCAATGGCTCGGCCGGCATCGCCGTGGGCATGGCGACGAACATTCCGCCGCACAACCTGCGTGAAATCGTCGACGCCTGTCTGCATTTGCTGAACACGCCCGAAGCCACCGTCGACGAGCTGATCGAGATCGTGCCGGCACCGGATTTCCCGACGGCCGGCATCATCTACGGCGTAGCGGGTGTGCGTGACGGGTACCGCACGGGGCGCGGACGCGTCGTGATGCGCGCGGCCACGCACTTCGAAGAGATCGACCGCGGCCAGCGCATGGCGATCATAGTCGACGAGATTCCATATCAGGTGAACAAGCGCACGCTGCTCGAGCGCATCGCCGAACTCGTCAACGAGAAGAAGCTGGAAGGTATTTCCGACATCCGCGACGAATCCGACAAGAGCGGCATGCGCGTCGTGATCGAACTGAAGCGCGGGGAAGTGCCGGAAGTCATTCTGAACAACCTGTACAAGCAGACGCAGCTTCAGGACACCTTCGGCATGAATCTGGTCGCGCTCGTCGACGGCCAGCCCAAGCTGCTGAATCTGAAGGAAATGCTCGAATGCTTCCTGTCGCATCGACGGGAAGTGCTGACGCGGCGCACTGTATACGAACTGCGCAAGGCGCGCGATCGCGGGCACGTGCTCGAAGGTCTCGCCGTCGCGCTCGCGAACATCGACGAATTCATCGCGATCATCAAGGCCGCACCGACGCCGCCGATCGCGAAACAGGAACTGATGGCGCGTCCGTGGGATTCGTCGCTCGTGCGCGAAATGCTGACGCGCACCGAGACCGAGGCTACGGGCGGCCGCGTGGCCTATCGTCCCGAAGGGCTGAATCCGGCGTACGGTCTCCAGGAAGACGGTCTATATAGATTGTCGGACGTCCAGGCGCAGGAAATTCTGCAGATGCGCCTGCAGCGCCTGACCGGGCTCGAGCAGGACAAGATCGTCGGCGAGTATCGCGACGTGATGGCGCAGATCGCCGACCTGCTCGACATCCTCGCGCGGCCTGAGCGTATCCGTCAGATCATCGTCGATGAACTGGGCCAGGTGCGCGCCGAGTTCGGCGACGAGCGCCGTTCACGCATCGAACTGAACGCGACGGAGCTCAACACCGAAGACCTGATCACGCCGACGGACATGGTTGTGACCATGTCGCACTCGGGCTACGTGAAGTCGCAGCCGCTTTCCGAATACCGCGCGCAGAAGCGCGGCGGGCGCGGCAAGCAGGCGACGCAGATGAAGGAAGACGACTGGATCGACACGCTCTTCATCGCGAACACGCACGACCACATGCTGTGCTTCTCGAACCGCGGCCGCGTGTACTGGATCAAGGTGTACGAAGTGCCGCAGGGCTCGCGCAACTCGCGCGGCCGCCCGATCGTCAACATGTTCCCGCTGCAGGACGGCGAGAAGATCAACGTCGTGCTGCCGATCAAGGAGTTCTCCGCGGACAAGTATGTGTTCATGACGACCGCGCTCGGCACCGTCAAGAAGACACCGCTCGAAGCATTCAGCCGTCCGATGAAGAAGGGCATCATCGCGGTCGGTCTGGACGATGGCGACTATCTCATCGGCGCTGCGATCACCGACGGCGAGCATGACGTGATGCTGTTCTCGGACGCGGGCAAGGCCGTGCGTTTCGACGAAAACGACGTCCGCGCGATGGGTCGCGAGGCGCGCGGCGTGCGCGGCATGCAACTGGAAGACGGGCAGCAGGTTATCGCGATGCTGGTCGCGGGCGGCGAAAACCAATCGGTGCTCACGGCGACCGAGAACGGTTACGGCAAGCGCACGCCGATCAATGAGTACACGCGTCACGGTCGCGGCACGAAGGGTATGATCGCGATCCAGACGTCGGAGCGCAACGGCCGGGTCGTCGCGGCGACGCTCGTCGAACCGGAGAGCGAGATCATGCTGATCACGACCTCGGGCGTGCTCATTCGCACGCGTGTCTCCGAAATCCGCGAAATGGGGCGTGCAACTCAAGGTGTTACACTCATCAGCCTTGACGAGGGAACCAAGTTGTCGGGACTGCAGCATATCGCCGAGGCGGAAGCCGAGGCTGAACTCGAAGCAGACGCCGGTTCGGATGACACGGCGGCCAAGCCCGGTGACCCAGAGAATGGTGAAGGCGGAGAAAGCGCCTGATATTTTTTGTGTCGCGGGCCTCTCGTTATCGCTTTTGAAAGCTCGGATTAGTTAAGCTGCGCGACGTGAGTTCGTTGCCGGCGTCAGGCGAGGCCGGCGTCGGAAAACGGGCAAAAGCTCGTCGCCAGTGCTGAACTGGATATTTTTTACAGGGAGTAATAATGCAAGGACGTTTCAAGCAGTGGATGTTGCTGGCCGCTTTCGTGCCGACTTTCGCGATGGCTCAGTCGCTTCAGAACCAGGCGCCCGCACAGTCGGCCGCACCGGCGGCCGCAGCAGCACCGGTTGATCCGGCCAAGCAAGCCGCGATCAAGGACCTGCTCGACGCGATCGATGCGCAGAAGCTGGTCGGTGCGATCGGTAACAGCGCGCAGATGCAATCGAAGCAACTCGTGCCGGCGATCCTCTCGGACGCGCTGTCGGAGAACAAGACGCTGAACGACAAGCAGAAGCAAGCCGCCGTTCCGTCGCTCCAAAAGAATGCAGTGCCGAAGCTGGTCGATTCCGCTGGCCAGGTCTTCGCAACCGACGCATTCCGCAAGGACGCGATGCAGGCTCAGTACGACGCATACGCGAAGTACTACTCGACCGACGAGATCAAGGATCTGACCAACTTCTACAAGAGCCCGACCGGCCGCAAATTCATCCAGGTTCAGGACCAGGTTGGCCGCGACGTCGTGAACGGCCTGATGCAGAAGTACATGCCGCAAGCCATCAAGGCAACGCGCACGCAAGCCGATCAGGAAGTGGCAAGCGTCAAGCCGAGCGCCAAGTAAGCCCGGCGCCGGCCTGACGGAAATCCGCTGGACGGCGCTTGCCGTCCTCTTCATTGGCGGGTTTTCAGGACAGTGCGATAATGGCTGTTTGCGCAAGAAGCGCAAGCAGCCATTTCTTTTTTGGACGTGATGACGCGGTCGTCGTTCGATCCGCCTTCATTCGCGTCTGTCAAATCGGAATTCCGGGATCTCCAGATGCGCGTGTTCAATTTCTCCGCCGGCCCCGCCGCCATGCCAGAAGAAGTTCTGAGGCAAGCAGCCGATGAAATGCTCGACTGGCAAGGCAGCGGCATGAGCGTGATGGAAATGAGCCACCGCGGCGCGGAATTCATGTCGATCCACGAAGCTGCGCTCACCGACCTGCGCGATCTGCTGAAGGTGCCTGCGTCGCATCGGATCCTTTTTCTGCAGGGCGGCGGCATCGGCGAAAACGCGATCGTGCCGATGAACCTGCTCGGCAGAAAGCAGACCGCCGACTTCGTCGTGACCGGATCCTGGTCGACGAAATCCTTCAAGGAAGCGCAGAAATACGGCACGCCGCATCTGGCGGCCAGCGGCAAGACGGAACAAGGCTTCACGCGCGTTCCGGCCTTCGCCGAATGGAAGCTGTCGGACGATCCGGCGTACGTGCATCTGTGCTCGAACGAAACCATCGACGGCGTCGAAGCCTTCGAGATTCCCGATCTCGGCGACATTCCCCTCGTCGCCGATGCCTCCTCCCATATCCTGTCGCGCCCGATGGACATCGCGAAGTACGGCGTGCTCTTCGGCGGCGCGCAGAAGAACATCGGCATGGCGGGCGTAACCGTCGTGATCGTGCGCGAGGATTTGCTCGATCGCGCGCTGCCCATCTGTCCGTCGGCTTTCGAGTGGAAGATCGTCGCGGAAAACAACTCGATGTACAACACGCCGCCGACCTACGCGATCTACATCGCGGGTCTCGTCTTCAAGTGGCTGAAGAAGCAGGGCGGCCTGCAAGCGATCGAGGCCCGCAACGTCGAAAAGGCGAAGCTGCTGTACGACACCATCGATTCCAGCGATTTCTACGTCAACAAGGTCGAGCGCCAGAACCGTTCGCGCATGAACGTGCCGTTCTTCCTCGCCGACGAATCGCGCAATACCGATTTCCTGGCCGGCGCGAAGGCGCGCGGGCTGTTGCAACTGAAGGGCCACAAGTCCGTCGGCGGCATGCGGGCATCGATCTACAACGCGGTGCCGATCGAGGGAGTCAACGCTCTCGTCGATTACATGAAGGAATTCGAGCGCACGGGCGCTTAATAGCGACGACGCTCACTCAACCGCACAAGCTCAAGCACCGCATGGACGACGATCTCAATTCAAGACTCAAACCGCTGCGCGAGCGCATCGATGTGCTCGACGCGCAGCTCATCGCGCTGTTGAACCAGCGCGCATCCGTCGCGCTGGAAGTCGGCGAGGTGAAAAAGCATTTCAATGCGCCCGTGTTTCGCCCGGAGCGCGAGACGCAGGTCATCGCGCGACTGCAGGAAATGAGCGACGGCCCGCTCGCCGATGAACACATCGCGTCGATCTGGCGCGAGATCATGGCCGCGAGCCGCGCGCTCGAACAAACCATCAGCGCCGCGTTTCTCGGGCCCGTCGGCACGTACAGCGAACAGGCGATGTTCGAATACTTCGGGCATTCGATTCACGGCGTGCCATGCCCATCGATCGACGAGGTGTTTCGCGCCGTCGAAGCGGGCGCGGCGCAGTACGGCGTCGTGCCAGTCGAGAATTCAGCGGAAGGCGCGGTGTCGCGCACGCTGGATCTGCTGCTGCAGACGTCGCTCCTGATCAGTGGCGAGCTCGCGTTACCGATCCATCACAATTTGTTGACGGCGTCCGGCACGCTCGATGGCGGGAAGCGCGTGTGCGCGCATCCGCAGGCGCTCGCGCAGTGTCAGCGCTGGTTGAGCGCAAACGTGCCGCAGCTGGAGCGGCAGGCCGTGTCGAGCAATGCGGAAGCTGCGCGCATGGCGGTCGAGGATCCGACGGTCGCGGCCATCGCCGGCGATCGCGCCGCGACGCACTACGGTCTCGGCGTCGTGTTCTCGATGATTCAGGACGACCCGCATAACCGCACGCGTTTCGTGATCATCGGCAAGCAGCCGACGGATTCGAGCGGCCACGATCAGACGTCGCTCATCGTCACGGTGGAGAACGAGTCCGGCGCCATGTTCAAGCTGCTGGAGCCGCTCGCAAAGCACGGTGTCTCGATGACGCGCTTCGAGTCGCGCCCGGCGCGCTCCGGCGCGTGGGAGTACTACTTTTATATCGACATCGAAGGCCATCGCGACGATGCCGCAGTGGCCGCCGCGCTGGCGGAGCTGGGGCGCAAGTCTGCGTTCCTGAAAATTCTCGGCTCGTATCCGCGGGCGCGCTGATTGGCTCATCGCCGCTGCGATCGGTCGCGGCGGTTCGTTTCACCTTGCGTCGGACGACGCGCTCTTATCGATGTCCCGTGGCTGCGTTCTCTTTCAACAAACTGGTTATCTTCGGCGTCGGCCTGATCGGCGGATCGCTTGCGCGCGCGTTGCGTGAACGCGCGGGGCTCGCGGGTCGTATCGTCGGCGTCGGGCGTTCGGCTGCATCGGTCGGGCGGGCGCTCGAACTCGGCGTAATCGACGAAGCCGCCGCGCTCGAGGACGACGCCGCGCTCGCCTGCGCGCTACAGGGCGCCGACGTCGTGCTGCTGGCCGCGCCTGTCGCGCAGACCGAGCCGCTGCTCGCGCGCATTGCGCCTTTTCTCGACGCGCGGACCATCGTCACCGATGCAGGGAGCACGAAGACGGATGTCGTCGCTTCGGCGCGCCGCGCCTTGGGTGAGCGCCTCGCGCAGTTCGTGCCGGGGCATCCGATCGCCGGGCGCGAGTCGAGCGGCGTCGATGCCGCGTTGCCGGACCTGTACGTCGATCGCAATGTCGTGCTGTGCCCGTTGCCCGACAACGCGGCGGACGATGTCGAGCGCATCGCGTCGATGTGGCGCGCGACCGGCGCGTGCGTGCGTCAGATGAGCGAGGCGCAGCACGATCGCGTGTTCGCGTCGGTGAGTCATCTGCCGCATGTGCTGTCGTTCGCCCTCGTCGATCAGATTCTCGATACGCCCGACGCCGATCTGAAATTCTCGTTCGCCGCGGGCGGTTTCCGCGATTTCACGCGCATTGCGGCTTCGAGCCCGGAAATGTGGCGCGACATCTGTCTCGCGAACCGCGCCGCGCTGCTGGCGGAACTCGACGATTACACGGCCGTGCTCGCACGGTTTCGCGCGGCGATCGACGCATCGGATGGCGCGGCGCTCGAAGCCGCGTTCGCGCGCTCGCGCGTGGCGCGCAAGGAATGGCAGGAACGCGGCGGCATCAAGCCATCGAACGACATCGCCGCGAAATAAGCTGCGACCCAAGGAAACGCTATGGAACATCTCGATCTCGGACCTTTCTCCCGCGCGTCCGGCACCGTGCGGCTGCCCGGCTCGAAGAGCATTTCGAACCGCGTGCTGCTGCTCGCGGCGCTCGCGAGCGGCGAAACGTCCATCACGAATCTGCTCGATTCCGACGACACGCGCGTCATGCTCGCCGCGCTCAACACGCTCGGCGTCGCTGTGCGTGAGGATGGCGAGCGCGTGATCGTCGGCGGGACGGGCGGCGCGTTTCCGTCGAAGTCGGCGGAGCTCTTTCTCGGCAACGCGGGCACGGCGGTGCGGCCGCTGACCGCGGCGCTCGCAGTGAACGGCGGCGAATATCGCGTGCACGGCGTGCCGCGCATGCACGAGCGGCCGATCGGCGATCTCGTCGACGGGCTGCGTCAGATCGGCGCTGCGATCGATTACGAACTGAACGACGGCTTTCCGCCGCTGCGAATCCACGCTGCGAAGATCGCGATCGACAAACCGATCCGCGTGCGCGGCGACGTGTCGAGCCAGTTCCTCACCGCGCTCTTGATGAGCCTGCCGGTTGTCGGCGGCCGTAGCGGCCCCGTTGTGGTCGAGATCGAGGGCGAACTTATCTCGAAGCCGTACATCGACATCACGATCCGTTTGATGGAGCGCTTCGGCGTGACCGTCGAGCGCGAGGGCTGGTCGCGCTTCACGATCCCCGCGGGCGCGGGCTACAAGTCTCCGGGCGCGATCATGGTGGAAGGCGACGCGTCGTCCGCGTCGTATTTCCTGGCCGCGGGCGCGATCGGCCACGGGCCGGTGCGCGTGGAAGGCGTCGGGCGTTCGAGCATCCAGGGCGATGTCGGTTTCGCGGACGCGCTCAATCGCATGGGCGCGAACGTGATGATGGGCGAAGACTGGATCGAAGTGCGCGGCGTCGAATCGGATGATGGCAAGCTCGCGCCCATCGACATGGATTTCAATCTGATTCCGGACGCCGCGATGACCATCGCCGTGGCCGCGCTCTTCGCGAGCGGCACGACGACGCTGCGCAATATCGCGAGCTGGCGCGTGAAGGAAACCGACCGCATCGCCGCGATGGCGGCCGAACTGCGCAAGGTCGGCGCGACGGTGGAAGAGGGCGCGGATTTTCTCGTCGTCGCGCCGCCGGCGACGCTCACGCCGAACGCGGCGATCGACACCTACGACGATCACCGCATGGCGATGTGCTTCTCGCTCGTCAGTCTCGGCAGCGTGCCGGTGCGCATCAACGATCCGAAATGCGTGAACAAGACCTTTCCGGACTACTTCGAGCGTTTTTCGACGCTCGTGAAAGCGTAACCGGAGCGCTGTACCGTGAAACGCGATGACTTCGACTTCAATGACCGTAATAACGGGCCAGACCGGCCAGACTCGATGAAACCGACCCGTCCATTCGACCCCACTCCAGTGATCACCATCGACGGGCCGACCGCTTCGGGCAAGGGCACGGTCGCGGCGATCGTCGCGGCGACGCTCGGCTTTCACCTGCTCGACAGCGGCGCGCTCTACCGGCTCGCGGCGCTCGCGAGCATCCGCTACGAGGTTGCCAAAGACGACGCACCCGGCCTTGCAAAGCTGATCGAAGCGCTCCACATCACCTTCCGCGAAGGTTGCGCGCAACTCGACGGCGTGGACGTCTCGAGCGAAATCCGGCAGGAAGAAGTCGGCAACCGCGCCTCCGCGATCGCCGTTCATTCCGAAGTGCGTCAGGCGCTGGTGGCGCGTCAGCGCGCCTTTCGAAAGCGCCCCGGCCTCGTCGCCGACGGCCGCGACATGGGCACTGTGATCTTTCCCGACGCCACGCTGAAGGTATTTTTGACCGCGAGCGCCGAGGCGCGTGCGGCCCGGCGCTATAAGCAATTGATGCAAAAAGGTTTTTCTGCTAATATGGATGACTTGCTGCGTGATTTGCGCGCACGCGACGACCGGGACATGAACCGGAGCGCCGCGCCGCTCAAGCCGGCGGCGGATGCGAAGACGCTGGACACCTCCGGTTTGTCGATCGATCAAGCGGTCGAACAGATCATCGGCTGGTATAGCGAAGTTCGCGTGTAACGCGTTTGTGTAGTGAAGCAAGGTGCTCCCTCGAAAACGGAGCGTGTGTTAAACCCTTTAACCCCGTGCGGCGTTGCGTCTTACCGGTCCATTGGGGACCATCGCGCAAAGGCTGTGCAAATACAGATTTTTATGTCCGACCTGCAAACCTCCACCCCGAATACCGAATCCTTTGCGGCTCTGTTCGAAGAGTCGCTGACCAAGCAGGACATGCGCGCCGGCGAAGTGATCTCCGCCGAAGTCGTGCGTGTCGACCACAACTTCGTGGTCGTGAACGCTGGTCTTAAGTCCGAAGCCTATATTCCGCTCGAAGAATTCCTGAACGACGCGGGTGAAGTGGAAGTGCAGGCGGGCGACTTCGTTTCCGTCGCGATCGACGCGCTGGAAAACGGCTATGGCGACACCATCCTGTCGCGCGACAAGGCGAAGCGTCTCGCTTCGTGGCTGTCGCTGGAAAAGGCGCTGGACAACAACGAACTCGTGACCGGCACGATCACCGGCAAGGTCAAGGGCGGCATGACCGTGATGGTCAACGGCATCCGCGCGTTCCTGCCGGGTTCGCTCGTCGACACGCGTCCGGTCAAGGACACGACGCCGTACGAAGGCAAGACGCTCGAATTCCGCGTCATCAAGCTCGATCGCAAGCGTAACAACGTGGTGCTGTCGCGCCGCGCCGTCATCGAAGCGACGCAGGGCGAAGAGCGCGCGAAGCTGCTCGAGACGCTGAAGGAAGGCGCGATCGTCGAAGGCGTGGTCAAGAACATCACCGACTACGGCGCGTTCGTGGACCTCGGCGGCATCGACGGCCTGCTGCACATCACCGACATCGCATGGCGTCGCGTGCGTCATCCGTCGGAAGTTCTGTCGGTTGGCCAGGAAGTCACCGCCAAGATCCTCAAGTTCGACCAAGAGAAGAACCGCGTTTCGCTCGGCATCAAGCAGCTCGGCGACGATCCGTGGGAAGGCATCTCGCGCCGTTACCCGTCGGGCACGCGCCTGTTCGGCAAGGTCACGAACATCACCGACTACGGCGCGTTCGTCGAAGTGGAATCGGGCATCGAAGGCCTCGTCCACGTGTCGGAAATGGACTGGACCAACAAGAACGTTGCGCCGTCGAAGGTTGTCCAGCTGGGCGACGAAGTCGAAGTCATGGTTCTCGAAATCGACGAAGACCGCCGCCGTATCTCGCTCGGCATGAAGCAGTGCAAGCCGAATCCGTGGGATGACTTCAGCCGCAACTTCAAGAAGGGCGACAAGATCAGCGGCGCCATCAAGTCGATCACCGACTTCGGCGTGTTCATCGGTCTGCCTGGCGGCATCGACGGTCTGGTTCACCTGTCGGATCTGTCGTGGTCGGAAACCGGCGAAGAAGCCGTCCGCAAGTACAAGAAGGGCGACGAAGTCGAGGCCGTGGTTCTGGGCATCGACGTCGAGAAGGAACGCATTTCGCTCGGCATCAAGCAGCTCGAAGGCGACCCGTTCAGCAACTTTGTCGCGATCAACGACAAGGGCGCAATCGTCGACGGCATCGTGAAGTCGGTCGATCCGAAGGGTGCGGTCATTACGCTGTCCGGCGAAGTCGAAGGCTACCTGCGTGCTTCTGAAATCGCGCAAGACCGCGTGGAAGATGCGCGCAACGTGCTGAAGGAAGGCGACAAGGTCAACGCGATGATCATCAACATCGATCGCAAGTCGCGTGGCATCAACCTGTCGATCAAGGCGAAGGATTCGGCCGAACAGCAGGAAGCCATGCGCAGCCTGCAGGGCGACTCGAACGCCGCCGCGACCGGTACGACCAACCTCGGCGCGCTGCTCAAGGCCAAGCTCGACGGCCAGAACAGCTAAGCCCTTAACGGCACAGCTGCAGTATGACCAAATCGGAATTGGTCGCCCAGTTGGCGTCGCGATTTCCGCAACTTGTCCTCAAGGATGCGGATTTCGCGGTGAAGACGATGCTCGATGCGATGTCGGAGGCTCTGGCCAACGGTCACCGCATCGAGATTCGCGGCTTCGGCAGCTTCGGGCTCAATCGTCGTCCGTCTCGTGTCGGGCGAAATCCAAAATCGGGCGAGAAGGTGCTGGTACCGGAGAAATTCGTGCCTCACTTCAAGCCGGGCAAGGAATTGCGCGAACGCGTGGACGGCCGCGCAGGCGAGCCTCTGAAGGCGTCGAATGACGACGATGCGGACGATCTCTGATCGGCGCGCATCTTGACTGATGATCCGTCTGGATTTTCGGTTCGCGGCGTCCGGCCACGAGGCAATCGACCAGGAAAGCACCCTTCGGGGTGCTTTTTTTATGCGCGGCGTATTTTTATCGCAGATGTGACGCAACGGGTGCATTGTTTGCTTAAACTCCGCACGGCGAGCGGGCAACCGCCGGCGCCCGGACGCATCAATTACAATACCGGTCACTTTGACCTGGGTGTTCGACCGCAGGCCCGGCCGGAAAGGCCGAGTCGACTGGTGCAACCGCTCTTGCGAGACCGTACATGAAATTCATCGTCTGGCTGATCCGCGTTCTGGTATTCGTGCTGTTGCTGGTGCTGGCGCTCGCCAATACCCAGTCCGTGACGCTGAACTTCCTCGCAGGCTACGCCTGGACTGCACCGCTGATTCTGATCGGCCTCGCGTTTTTCGTCGTGGGATTGTTGGCAGGGCTCGTGTCGGCGGTGCCGGCGATGGTGCGTCTGCGCATGGAAAACGGCCGCTTGAAGCGCGAACTGCGCGTCGCGCGTGAAACGCCGGTGGTCAAGGAAGAGCCGCCGATGCCGCCGCTCATCTGATGCGACGCGAAAGCAGACACCTCACATTCAACGACTAATCGCATGGATCTAGACTTCTGGTGGCTGCTCGTCATTCCCGTCGCATTCGCGCTGGGGTGGATGGCGTCCCGCTATGATTTGAAAACGCTGTTGTCCGAGAATGCGAATTTGCCGCGCTCGTATTTTCGCGGCCTCAATTTTCTGCTGAACGAACAGCACGACAAGGCGATCGACGCATTCATCGAGGTCGCCAAGCTCGATCCCGAAACGATCGAACTGCACTTCGCGCTCGGCAATCTGTTCCGTCGCCGTGGTGAAACCGACCGGGCAATCCGCGTGCACCAGAACCTTCTGAGCCGCGCCGATCTGCCCGCGGCCGAACGAGATCACGCGCTTTATGAACTCGGACAGGACTTTTTGAAGGCGGGCCTGCTCGATCGCGCGGAGGAAACATTCCGGTCGCTGAACGCGGGCGAGTACTCCCTCGGCGCGCAGCGCGCGCTCTTGACCATCTACGAGATCGAAAAGGACTGGCCCAAGTCGATCACGACGGCCGAGCAGATCGAGAAGATGGGTGCGCCGTCGCTGCATATGGAGATCGCGCATTTTCATTGCGAACTCGCGCAGGAAGCCTTGCAGCGCAAGAATCCCGACGGCGCACGCGCCGAACTGAAGCTCGCGCTGGCATCCAACCCGGACAACGTGCGCGCGACGATCCTGGCGGGCGATGTCGAAGCGGCCGCAGGCAACGTCGAAGCCGCGATAGCGCACTGGAAGCGTGTCGAGGAACAGAACGAAGCGTATCTGCCGCTCGTCGCCGAGAAGCTGATGAAGGCCTACAGCGCGCTCGGGCGCAGGGAAGAGGGCGTCGACCTGCTGATCGACTACACGACCCGCTATCCGTCGAACGATTTGCTCGATGTCGCCTACAAGCACGTTCAGGAGCTGCGTGGCCTCGAAGCCGCGCACGCGCTCGCGCGCAAGCAGATGCAAAGCGCGCCGAATCTCGCGGGCATGACGCGCCTGCTCGAAGCACAGGAAGCGACGGCCGACGAGCCGCGGCGCGGCGAGCTCGAGTTGATGCGTAATCTCGTGAAACAGCGCACCAAGAACCTGCCGCGTTATACGTGTCAAACTTGCGGTTTCCGCGCGCGACTATTCTATTGGCAATGCCCCGGCTGCAGCGGCTGGGAGACGTACGCGCCGCGCCGCGTCGAGCCGATCACGAGCTCGGCCTGAACGCGCGCTGCACGCATGACAGCAGGCGGCGCGTGAGTGCGCCGCTTCCGCCACCGGCATTTCAAAAACCACCGGAAAGCGTATGAAAGTAACCATCGTCGGCACGGGTTACGTCGGTCTTGTGACCGGCGCGTGTCTTGCCGAAATCGGCAACGACGTGTTTTGCGTGGACGTCGATCCGCGCAAGATCGACATTCTCAACAATGGCGGCGTGCCGATCCACGAGCCGGGCCTTCAGGAAATGCTGAGGCGCACGCGCGCGGCCGGCCGCATCCAGTTTTCCACCGACGTGAAAGCCAGCGTCGAGCACGGCGATATCCAGTACATTGCCGTGGGCACGCCGCCCGATGAAGACGGCTCCGCCGACCTGCAGTACGTGCTCGCGGCGGCGCGCAACATCGGCAAATATTCGAACGGCTTCAAGGTGATCGTCGATAAATCGACGGTGCCGGTCGGCACGGCGCTGCAGGTGAAGAAAGTCGTCGACGAAGAGCTGAAGACGCGCGGGCTCGAAGGCTCGGACAAGCATCGCTTCTCGGTCGTGTCGAATCCCGAGTTCCTGAAGGAAGGCGCGGCGGTCGACGATTTCATGCGTCCCGATCGCATCGTGATCGGCATCGACGACGACTACGCGGGCAATCTCGCACGCGAGAAAATGAAGCGCCTCTACGCGCCGTTCAACCGCAATCACGAGCGCACGCTGTACATGGACGTGCGCTCGGCGGAGTTCACGAAATACGCCGCCAACGCGATGCTCGCGACGCGCATCTCGTTCATGAACGATCTGTCGAATCTCGCGGACACCGTCGGCGCCGATATCGAATCGGTGCGGCGCGGCATCGGCTCGGACCCGCGCATCGGCTATCACTTCCTGTATGCGGGCTGCGGTTATGGCGGCTCGTGCTTCCCGAAGGACGTGCAGGCGCTCGTGCAGACGGCCCGCGAAAACGGCCACACGCTGCGCATTCTCGAGGCGGTCGAAGCGGTGAATCACGACCAGAAGGAAGTGCTCGTCAACAAGATCGTGAAGCGCATGGGCGAAGACCTGCGCGGGCGCACGTTCGCCGTGTGGGGCCTCGCATTCAAGCCCAATACCGACGACATGCGCGAGGCGTCGAGCCGGCGCATCATCGAGGCGCTGCTGCAACGCGGGGCCACCGTGCGCGGCTATGATCCCGTTGCCCGCGAGGAGGCAGGGCGCGTGTTCGCGCTCGATCTCGCGGATCGGCCCGAAGACCTGAAGCGCCTGCAGTTCGTGAATACACAGCAGGATGCGCTGACGGGCGCGGACGCGCTCGTCATCGTGACCGAATGGAAGGAATTCAAGAGCCCGGATTTCTGGCACTTGAAGAGCGCCTTGAAGACGCCGGTGATCTTCGACGGCCGCAATCTGTATGAACCGGAAGCGATGGCCGAAATGGGCATCGACTACTTTGCAATAGGACGTCCCCATGCCGAACTCGACCGCAGCGACAGCAACTAACCCCGACATTCCGGTCGTGCCGCTTGCGCGCATCTCAGCGGCGCGCGTGCTGGTGGTCGGCGACGTGATGCTCGACCGTTACTGGTTCGGCGACGTCAACCGCATCTCGCCCGAAGCGCCGGTTCCCGTCGTGCACGTGCAGAGGAAGGAAGACCGGCTCGGGGGCGCGGCGAACGTCGCCCGAAATGCGGCGGCGCTCGGCGCGCAGGCGGGTTTGCTCTGCGTGGTCGGTCATGACGAGCCGGGGGAGCGCGTCGTCGAACTGCTCGGTGAAAGCAAGGTCGCGGGGCACCTCGAGCGCGACCCCGAACTGCTCACGACGATCAAGCTGCGCGTGCTGTCGCGGCAGCAGCAACTGTTGCGCGTCGATTTCGAGAACACGCCGAATCACGAAGTGCTGCGCGCGTGCCTCGCGCGCTTTGCGGAACTTCTTCCGCAGCACGACGTGATCCTCATGTCGGATTACGCGAAGGGCGGGCTCACGCACGTCACGCAGATGATCGCCGACGCGAAGCGCGCGGGTAAGCCGGTGCTCGTCGATCCGAAGGGCGATGACTGGGACCGCTATCGCGGCGCCACGCTCATCACGCCGAACCGCGCGGAACTGCGCGAAGTGATCGGCCAATGGAAGTCCGAAGAAGACCTGCTGGAGCGCGTGACGAAGCTGCGCACCGAACTCGACCTCTCCGCGCTTCTGCTCACGCGCTCCGAGGAAGGCATGACGCTCTTCACCGAGAACCAGGTGCTGCACACCTCGGCCGAAGCACGCGAAGTGTATGATGTCTCGGGTGCGGGCGACACCGTCATCGCAACGGTCGCGACCATGCTGGGCGCGGGCGTGCCGCTCGTCGACTCGATCGTCTATGCGAACCGCGCGGCGGGCATCGTCGTAGGAAAGCTCGGTACGGCGACCGTCGACTACAACGAACTCTTCGCCTGACCCTATCTCATACTTCGCCATGACCATCATCGTTACCGGTGCTGCCGGATTCATCGGCAGCAATATCGTCAAGGCGCTGAACGAGCGCGGCGAGAACCGCGTGATCGCGGTCGACAACCTCACGCGTGCCGACAAGTTCAAGAATCTGGTCGATTGCGAGATCGACGATTACCTCGACAAAACCGAGTTCGTCGAGCGCTTCAGGCGTGGCGATTTCGGCCGCGTGCGCGCGGTGTTCCATGAAGGCGCCTGTTCGGACACGATGGAAACCGACGGCCGCTACATGATGGACAACAACTTCCGCTACAGCCGCGACGTCATGGACGCGTGCCTCGCGCAAGGCGCGCAGTTCCTGTATGCGTCGTCGGCGGCGACTTATGGCGGGTCGAGCCGCTTCGTCGAGGAGCGCGAAGTCGAGAAGCCGCTCAATGTCTACGGTTACTCGAAGTTTCTCTTCGATCAGATCGTGCGTCAGACGTTGCCGAAGGCGCAGAGTCAGATCGTCGGCTTCCGCTACTTCAACGTGTACGGCCCGCGCGAGACGCACAAGGGCCGCATGGCCTCGGTCGCGTTCCACAACTTCAACCAGTTCCGCTCGGAAGGCAAGGTCAAGCTCTTCGGCGAATACAACGGCTATGCGGCCGGCGAGCAGACGCGCGACTTCATCTCGGTCGAAGACGTCGTGAAGGTGAACCTGTTTTTCTTCGATCATCCGGAGAAGTCGGGCATCTTCAATCTCGGCACCGGACGCGCGCAGCCTTTCAACGATATCGCGTCGACGGTCGTGAACGCGTTGCGCGCACTCAACGGCGAAGCGTCGCTGTCGCTCGCGGAACTGGTGCAGCGCGGGCTCATCGAGTACGTTCCGTTCCCCGACGCACTGCGCGGCAAGTATCAATGCTTCACCCAGGCGGACCAGTCGCGGCTGCGCGCGGCGGGTTACGACGCGTCGTTTCTGACCGTTCAGGAAGGCGTCGATCGCTACGTGCGTTGGCTATTCGGCCAGCTATAAACGCGTTTCGAGTCTCTCTACACTGGGTCTCACGGTCGGCGCTGGTGCCGGCCGGTCCTTCACGGAGACTCAGTCATGTTCAAGCAAGCACTCTCGTCGATCGCCGCGCTCGCCCTCATCTTTTCCATCGGAAGCGCGTGGGCGGCCGTCGATGTCAACACCGCGAACGCCGACGCGCTGCGCGGCGTCAAGGGCATCGGTCCGGCGAAGGCGAAAGCCATTCTCGATGAACGTCAGGCGCACGGCCCATTCAAGGACGCCAACGATCTCAGCACGCGCGTGAAGGGCATGGGCGGCAAGACGGTTCAACGTCTCGAAGCGGAGGGGCTGACCGTCGGCGCCGCGCCGAAGACGGCCGCGCTCGCAACACCGGGTAACGCCGCACCGCCGGGCGCGGCGAACTCGGCGGTCGCGACGCCGGTTTCGGCGTCCACGTCGGCCAAGCCGGTCGTCGTGAAGAAATAGCGGAAGACACAACGGCGCGCCCGGTGCACGGGGCGCCTCCGATCTCCTTCAGCCTTCCGATTTTTTGGGCTCCCCGCGGACGGCCTCCCCGCGGGGCTTTTTGCGTGTGCGGACCGCGCGCACGCGAGGCCGGTGTACTGGCATCCGGCTTTCGACTTCGCGCGGCAATCCATCCGCGCGTCAGGGGTGCGACGGCATCGACAGAACCGGTGGGCTACAATCGACGAATCCCTATATCAAAATCTCCGCGGCAGAGCAGTCGTGCGCGGGGATCGACCGCTTTCGCATATGGCTTACATGACTATCGAAGACACGATCGGCAACACACCGCTCGTGCAGCTCGTCCGCGTCGTGGACGATGAAATCCGCAGCCGCAACAACGTCGTGCTGGGCAAGCTCGAAGGCAACAATCCGGCGGGCTCGGTGAAGGATCGCCCGGCTCTGTCGATGATCAGGAAAGCCGAAGAGCGCGGCCGCATCAAGCCGGGCGACACGCTGATCGAAGCGACGAGCGGCAACACCGGCATCGCGCTCGCGATGGCCGCCGCGATGCGCGGCTACAAGATGGTCCTGCTCATGCCCGAAGATTTGTCGATCGAGCGCCGTCAGAGCATGGCCGCGTACGGCGCGGAGATCGTGCTCACGCCGGTGACGGGCGGCATGGAATACGCGCGCGATCTCGCCGATCAGATGCAGCGCGACGGCAAGGGCATCATCCTCGATCAGTTCGCGAATCCCGACAACCCGCTCGCGCATTACGAAGGCACCGGCCCTGAACTGTGGCGTCAGACCGAAGGCCGTCTCACGCACTTCGTTTCGTCGATGGGAACGACCGGCACGATCATGGGCGTGTCGAAGTATCTGAAGGAGCAGAGTCAGAAGATCGAGATCATCGGCGCGCAGCCGGAAGAAGGCTCGCGCATTCCGGGCATCCGCAAGTGGCCGGAAGCGTATTTGCCGAAGATCTTCGATCGCAGCCGTGTCGATCGCGTGGAGAACGTAAGTCAGGCAGCGTCCGAAGCGATGGCGCGACGCCTCGCATCGGTCGAAGGCATCTTCGCGGGCATTTCGTCCGGTGGCGCGTGCGAGGTTGCGCTGCGCATCGCGCGCCAGGTGGAGAACGCGACGATCGTGTTCATCGTTTGCGATCGCGGCGATCGTTATTTGTCGACGGGCGTTTTTCCGGCTTGATGCCGTAAATAGAAAACCCCGGCTTGCCGGTAATGCCGTTCAGTTAGCGCTGAACGGCATTTTTGTTTATGGGGTGAGAAGGGGTTGTAAACGGAGCGCCGGGCTGTTAACTTTCCGGTGCGATGCTTGCCGACCACCTCACTTATCTGATCGAAGCAC